>NZ_JBEHVV010000002.1:0-13787 GCF_040227395.1 Coprococcus sp. RTP21428st1_C9_RTP21428_210409 | reverse complement strand
ATTCGCCGCCGCAGGCCGTGCAGACAGCCTTAGCGGTGCAGGTCGCCGTGCCGCCGTGGCAATTCTCGGTTTCCGTATGGCTGGTGTCACGCTTACAGATTCGGGTGTGGGTCTTTTCATCGCTGTTCTGCGTCCAAGCGCCCCAGTCGTGCCCAAGCGGTTCGGAAGATCCGCCGCAATCCGTGCATGTCCTTCCGCTTGTGCAAGTCGCCGTTCCGCTCCACATGTGTGACTCCCAGTAATCCCATGTATTATCACACACCGTGCATGTAAGAGCGGTTCGGTGCAATTTATCATTTGCGTATTGATAAGTCACCCTTACCGTTTGTATCTGGCCGCATTTACGACAAAGCGCAATATTCGCCGCATATGCCGTCATAGGCATAACAGCCAGCATCACGCACAGTATGAGCACAACGCTCAAAATTTTCTTATTCATATAGTCTCCTCTCCTTTGCTGTCCTTTGACAGCTTAAAGTCATATTTCATTTCCAACATGGCGAACAGCTTATACATTACCTCGGTGGCGATTGCCTTGATATCCAGTGATTGAATAAAGGCAAGCACCTTTGCCTGCTCCGCCTCTGGTACCCGATACACCCGCATAGCCGCCGTCAAAAAGCGGCTGAGCTTGCGTTCCAACGGAAAATGAATATCACATTTTCTCGCCATATAGCTGCGCATCAGTCCCGCCGTGCCTATTTCCATCTCGTAAAAGTCGCTCTCGGTATCATCGGGAAATTTTTCACCAAAAATCTGTTTCAGCTCTGCTGTGGTATGCAGATAAATATATTCCGATGTTTCGGGCAGGGAGTAGGCTTCGATGTAGATTTCCCGCAGGTTCTCGTTCAACTCGGTCAGTGTCAGTTGAATCGCCGTTTCCACCGCATAAGCGTAAACCGGCGGCAGCTTGCTGTCTGCAATGCTTCTTGCCACGCCGAACTGTCCGCCGAACATCGTTTCGGTCAATTCCAGCAAAATTCTGTCCTTGGTAGGAAACAGATTCAAATAGCTTCCTCTTGCAACACCTGCTTCATCCACAATCTGACTGACAGAGGTGTTTTTATACCCCTGCTCCAAAAAGAGACGGACGCACACGGTCAGTATTTTCCTCTTTGTTTCACTGCTGTCTCTCCGCAAATATATCACCTCTCTTTGAGCATCCTAGTATGTATACCAATAATATCATAACAAGTGCAAAAAGGCAAGTGGAATTTGAAACTTTACCTCCGTAAATTGTGACATTTCCGCAAACGCTGGCTTCTTCCATTACTCACGGAACTTTATGACTTATTGAATACTGCCTGAAAAGGAAAAGCCGCCGTCTGTTGTTCATCCTCTGCACCCACAGCATTTGATTTTCCGCTTTGAGGGCTTCCGTTACGCCCTCTTTTTCGGAAAACTGTTTTACCAGCCGAGAAAATATTGCTTCTCCGGCTTTCTGCACGGATTGCTTACGGTGATAATAGAAGTTCTTTTCCAATTGTGCAAAGCACTTGACATTTCATTAAGGGATTTTTTTGATGATGATAATAAGGTTCTAATCAATGATCCACTGTCAACCAGAATATATAGACTCAACTCTGTACAAAGAGAGGCATTACTCGCCTTTCTAAATACTATAGATTAAGAAATCACAACGAAAAACACAGCACTACATAGATAACTACAACTCATCTACATAGTGCTGTGTTTTAATTTTATATTTAATATCTTCCCTGCCTAACGCCGTTTAAAAAAACACCAATTAATCGCCACAAAGTCATTAAATTATGGAAAATCACATCATTTTACATACATTTTTGTCTTTATTGATATGTAACGCATTTGGCTTAAATCCTTAGATTTTATGCGGTCTCACCGGCTTCTAATCCCACTTATACGGTGTGAGCTGATAAACGTAATAATTGAGCCAATTCGCATACAAAGTATTCGCGTGGCATCTCCACTTCTTCACTGGTTTCTTTTCCGGGTCGTTGTCTGGATAATAGTTCACCGGAATCTGTGGATTCAGGCCCTTGCCAAGGTCTCTGTGGTACTCCTGGTCAAGGGTCAGCACGTCGTACTCAGGGTGTCCTGTGACAAATATGTTTTTGCCGCCGTCACCGATTATGAGGTACGGGCCAGCCACATCTGACTCGGCTACGATCTCAAGGTGATCATTGTTTACAATGTCCTCCTTGGACACACCGGTATATCTTGAGTGTGGCACATAGAATACATCGTCGAAACCGCGGACTAGCGGTGTTCTCTTGTGGAAGGTGTGATGTTCGTATATGCCTGACAGTTTCTGCGGAAGGTCGAACTTCTGCACACCGTATCTGTAGTAGAGTCCCGCCTGGGCGCCCCAGCAAATGTGCATGGTCGATGTGACATTTGTCTCGGACCAATCCATGATCTCGCGGAGTTCATCCCAGTAGTCAACATTCTCAAATTCCATCTTTTCAACAGGTGCTCCGGTTATGATGAAACCGTCCCATTTGCGGTTCTTTACGCTGTCAAAATCCTCGTAGAATCTGTCAAGGTGTCCCTTTGTCACGTTCTTGGACTCGTAGGACATGGTTCTAAGAAGCGTGATGTTCACCTGAAGTGGGGTGTTTGACAGGCTTCGCATGAGCTGCAGCTCTGTATCCTCCTTCAGCGGCATGAGGTTGAGTATCAGGATGTCAAGGGGTCTTATGTCCTGGCTGTGCGCCCTTCCTGTTCCCATGACAAATATGTTCTCGTCCTCCAATGTTTTCTTAACCGGCAGATCATCATCTATTCTTATCGGCATCTCTATTCATTCCTTTCCATTTACTACAGTTACTCCTACTGTCCAATCAATTCTAAGAAATCCTCCTCAGATATGATAGGCACATCAAGGCTTTTTGCCTTCTTGTTCTTGGATGATGTAGAATTCACATCGTTATTTATAAGATATGAGGTCTTGGCAGATACAGAACCTGTAACCTGACCTCCTCTGCTCTCTATCAGTTCCTTGAGCTGATTTCTGTTGTCAAAATGGGTGAGCGAACCGGTTATGACGAACACCTTGCCCGCCAGATCCTGCTCCGTATCAGAAACCTCATCCACAAACGTAAGCTCAACCATCAACCTATCTATGATAGCACAATTCTTCTCATTTTCAAAGTATCTGACTATATCCTCTGCTATAACCTGACCGATTCCGTCTATCTCAACGTATGCTGACACATCTGCCTTCTTCATGGCATCCATATCATTTGCAAAATGCTTTGCCATGAGCTTGGCTGTCGCCTCTCCGACATTTGCAATGCCGAGACCATTGACAAGACGCCACATGTTCGTCTGTCTGGATGCGTCCACCGCAGCCACAAGCTTGTTGTACGACTTCTCGCCAAATCCCTCAAGTTCAACTATATGTTCTCTGTGAGCCGCAAGCTTATACAGATCAGGAAGCTCCTCGAGGATCTTCTCATCTATGAACTTCTCTATGGTCGCCTCTGAGAGTCCATCTATATTCAACGCATTTCTGGACACGTAGTGTGAAAATGACTTAAGTTTCTTCGCAGGGCAGAACTGGTTTGTGCAGTACAGAGTCTCAACTCCTGACACTGCACCGCCTTCCTCCCTCACTATCTCAGTCTCTCCTCCGCATGCAGGACACGCAGCCGGTATGACCACGTTACCACTCATGGTTAGATTCCTTGCAATCTGCGGAATGATCATATTCGCCTTGTACACTGCAATCTCATCACCTTCGCCAAGCGCCAATGACTTAAGTATGCTGACGTTGTGTATGCTGGCACGGCTGACTGTTGTTCCCTCAAGCTCCACCGGGTCAAATACAGCAACCGGGTTGATGAGTCCAGTTCTTGATGGACTCCACTCCACATAGCGGAGGTGGGTTATCGCTTCCTCGTCCGCCCATTTGAACGCCATGGCATTTCGCGGGAACTTGGCTGTGGTTCCCAGGCTTCTTCCGTATGCCAGATCATCCAGCATGAGTACCAGACCATCCGATGGGAAGTCATTCTCCGTTATCTTCTCTGAAAATTCCCTCACCTTATCAGGAAGCGCCGCCGAGTCTGTCAGGTAGTGTTCTACCACGGTAAATCCCTGCTGCTCCAACCAGTCAAGCTGATATTTGAATGAATTGTGGAAGTCCACATCCTCACCGTCCACTAAATTAAAAGCGAAGAAATGTACATTTCTCTCTTTTGTTATCTTGTTATCGAGCTGTCTCACTGAGCCGCTACACAGATTTCGCGGGTTCTTGTACTTAGATTCCGCATCCGTTATCTTCTCATTTATCGCATTGAAATCCGAGTATTTGATGACCGCCTCGCCTCTGATCGTCAGCTTGCCCTTGTACGGGATGTGATGAGGTACATTTGCAAATACCTTCGCATTGTTCGTGATGACCTCGCCTATCTCACCATTTCCACGGGTAACCGCTTTTATCATCTCTCCGTTCTCATATGTGAGAACAACTGTGAGTCCGTCCATCTTCCAGGATATTACACCCTTCTGACCGCCAAGCCATGACGCAAGAGCACCTACATCCTTTGTCTTGTCAAGAGAAAGCATTGGATGCTCGTGAGCCTCCTTCGGCAGCTCACTGACGACCTCATATCCTACCTTGACCGTCGGGCTGTTGCTCATGACCATCCCGGTCTCTTTCTCCAGGGCACTCAGCTCATCGTACAGAGCATCATATTCCAGATTGCTCATGATCTCTGTATCTTCCATATAATATTTCTTTGCAGCATCGTTGAGCTGCTTTACAAGTTCTTTAATTCTGGCTATCTTACCATTATCGTTATTGCCACTGATGTCATTATTTTCTTTAATATTTTCACTGGTATTTCTACTAATATCTTCCATACACACCCCACCAAAAATCCTATATACACTCTCTACTACATCCCCACTATCCGTCTCAGCTCTGCCTCTTCCTCGCGGCTGAGCTCCCTTAACTCTCCAGGTCTCATATTGCCAAGCTTCACGTTGCAGACCCTGACTCTCTTCAGGTTCACTACCCTGTAGCCCAATGCATCACACATTCGTCTGATCTGCCTGTTTAGGCCCTGTGTCAGCACTATCATGAATGACCTGTCATCTATCTTTCGCACCTTACATTTCTTTGTCACTGTATCAAGTATAGACACTCCATCCGACATCTTCCTGATGAAGTCCTCTGTTATCTCACGGTTCACCCGCACTCTGTATTCCTTCTCGTGGTTGTTCACCGACTTCTGGATGGCATTTGACAGGTCACCATCATTTGTCAGAAGAAGTAGACCCTGGGAGTCCTTGTCCAGCCTTCCCACGTACTGAAGTCTGATCGGATAATCTATGTGATCAAATATATTGTCTGGATCAGCCTTACTCGCTGTACAGGTAAGTCCTATCGGCTTATTATATGCCAGGATCACTGTCCTATCCTTCTGCTGAACCTTCCTGCCCATGAATGTCACCACATCCCCGGGCATGACCTTCTGACCCATGACTGCAGTCTCTCCGTTGATCGTAACCTTTCCATTCTCTATATGTGTATCCGCAGCGCGCCTTGAGCACACGCCCGCCTCACTGAGATATTTGTTAAGTCTTATTCCATCCGCCATAATCTTTCCTCTGTTATTATTTTCCTATATTGTTAATACATATCTCACATTCTAATTTCTGGTCAGCATACACCATGTATCAGCCAGACCAAGGCCAGTAAATTCTAACCAATATGCAGAACCATCATACCATTTATTTTTCATTTTGTGAACCATTCATCACACCATGTATAACCCACAGCAAAGATTCAGTTAAATTAATTTTGTAAAAGTCCTTGATTTTTTTTATCAATTAATGTATATTTAAACAAACGCAAAGGTGTGTTTCTTCGGAAACGCACCTTTTTTTATTTTAGGAAAAGGAAGTGCATATTATGGATAACATCGACAGAAAAATCATTCATCTTTTACAGGGCAACGCCAGAACGCCACTCAAGTATCTGGCCAGCAAAGTCTTCCTTTCTTCGCCGGCAGTTTCAGCAAGAATAGAGAGGCTTGAAAAAGCAGGAATACTGACCGGGTATCACGCAAGCATCAACCATGAGGCTCTCGGATATCACATCACAGCATTTATACACATGGCTCTTGATCCAAAACAGAAGCCAACCTTCTATCCATTTGTTGAAGCATGTCCAAATGTACTGGAATGCAACTGTGTGACCGGCGCGCACTCCATGCTCATGAAGGTCTGCTTTCCTAATACCATGGATCTCGACTCATTTATCGGACAGCTCCAGAGATTTGGCAGCACAGAGACACAGATAGTATTCTCCACACCGGTTCCTACCAGAGGGGTTTTGATCGACACAGATACTATAGACTCTTCAGAGGCTATGTAAATCTCATACAGTGATAATATAAAACGCAGGCATAAAGCCTGCGTTTTCTTTAATTATACATATTCTGGAACTTTCTAAATGTCTCATCCGTTCTAAGCAGATAATCATTGTTTTCTTTTACATGTTCATATATCGCCTGTATATCACCAGATGAGTTGATGGTGTTGATATACGAGCTCTCCTTGTCAGACAAAGCCGAATTGTTGATCTTGTAGCTTCCATCTGACTGTTTCGTCACATATAACGACCTTATATCGAGCGGTTCCGAGTTGACATCCTTTATCATCAGATTGGATAATTCGTACACGATATACGAATCTGCGGTATATCCGTTGGCTATATAACAGGTGGTCTTGTTGTACGCCGTTATATACTCCGCTGCTATCTCAATGCTCTTCATGTCGTCAAATTCCGACGGATCTGTGACCAGTCTCTGAAGTGTCGTCTGATCTGCCTTTGTTCTCGCCAAAAGATAATTGTTCACTAGCTGATTTATCTCATCGATCGTACACAGCCTGTAATTTGCTCCGTCTGGTATCTCCAGTCTCACCGTGTTATCTCTTCCGGTTATGTTCTCTGTGAACAGCTTATCGTTTATAAAAAATACATACACATAGACTCCGACAAGTATCAGAAATACCGCCCACAGCAAGGCAAGAACACCACCAGAGATCCCACCATGTCTGGATCTTCTTCGGCCTTTCCGCGTCTTTGCCTTCTCTTCGGCAAAATAATCGTCATCGCCATACAGCTCTTCATCATCGAACATATCTCCGGTATCCGGTGCATCATCCATATCCTCAGGATCTTCTATGACATAATCCTCATACGGCCTTTTCTGTCTCGCCGGGGTCTCCTCAACCTCTGAAGCTCCGCCGAGCTCTGAGTTATCAGCCAGCTCCGAATCTTCACTGTCATCTAAGTCATCATCTAATCCCGAGTCTCCACTGTCATCCGATTCATCGTCTGACTCCGGATCTTCACCGTCATCTAAGTCATCATCTGTCTCTGAATCTCCACCGATCTCTGATTTCCCATCCAACTCCGGCTCTTCATTTTCTATATTCTGTTCTTCCGCTTCCAAATTCTTTTTCTTCTTCATCACTGCATATCATCCTTTTACGAAATAAATATCAGAGTATAAAAAAGCGTACCAGGGCGGAGTCGAACCGCCCGTCATGGCTCCGGAGGCCATTGCCGTATCCGATTGGCTACTGGTACACAGTTGGTATGATACTACAAAAAACTCACTTTGGCAAATAAAAAAACGTCCCCGCACTTATATGCGGGAACGCTTTGAATTCTCTTGTGTCACTAAATAATTACATAGTTACCGAAACGAATTTTACTATGAATAAGAGTGCAATAATTGTCACTACGATATCCTGCTTCTTATACTTGCCTGTGAACAGTGTGATAAGAACATATGTGATAGCGCCAAGACCGATACCATTTGAAATAGAGTATGTCAGTGGCATCATAAGAAATGTCACGAATGCAGGAACTGCTGAGCGCATATCCTCCATATCAACCTTTGCAAAGTTCTTAGCCATAAGTACACCTACGAAGATAAGTGCTGGTGCTGTTGCACATGATGGAATGATGTTGGCAACAGGGCTGAGGAACAGACATACTGCAAAGCAGAGTGCTGTAACCAAACTTGTAAGACCTGTTCTACCACCTGCAGCGATACCTGAAGCTGACTCTACAAATGTTGTACATGTTGATGTACCGAGAATAGCTCCTGATACAGTACCTATAGAGTCACACATCATACACTCGTCAAGCTTCATTGGGTCACCCTTCTCGTCAAGCATATTAGCCTGGGAAGCTGCACCATAGAGAGTTCCGATGGTATCAAACATATCTACCAGACAGAAGCTGACAACAAGCATGATTGCTGAGAACACACCGCCGATATACTCAGCAGAGAATGCATCCTTCCATGCCTGTCCCTGGAACACTCCGAGGAATCCGACTGAACCGAAATCCTTGAATGACTGTCCGATCGATGAGAAATCAAAGTTAGGTGCCTGAAGCATCATAACATAATATAATACTGTAGATGCAAGGATACCTATGATAATGTTACCCTTTACATTAAGCTTTGCAAGGATCGCAATTATTATAAATCCTACAAATGCTACTATAGGAGGTGCGATCTGTGCAATAGCCTCCTTTGTGCTGCCAGCGCTTGTGATCACACCGTGGAAATCAAAGAACTGAACAAATGTATATGGGTTGTCCTGGATAAGTGTTGCATTCTTCAGTCCGATAAGAGCTATGAACAGACCAATACCTGCCGGAATTGACTTCTTAAGACACTCAGGCATTGCAACTGCAATGTACTTTCTGAGTCCTGTCACTGAAAGGATCAGGAATACGAGACCTGATATCAATACTATTACCAGACCTGCCTGATAACCTCTGATAACACTCACACCTGCAAATGCTGCACCAGCTACGAAGATAGTACAGAAGAATGAGTTAAGTCCCATTCCGCAGGCCTGTGCAAATGGCATGTCCGCGAGGAACGCCATGAGAAGTGTTCCCACTATTGCAACAAGAATAGATGCGATGAATACAGCATTCCATACTGTACCAAGCTCACCAGCCATGTCTGGAACTGCCCCTGCCAGCCAGCCATTGCTGCCTTCTCCTGCAACCTGATTTGGATTGACCAGAACGATGTATGCCATGGCGAAGAATGTTGTAAGTCCTGCCATGATCTCGGTCTTGATTGTAGACCCACGCTCTGAGATTTTGAAGAATTTGTCCATGATTACTCTCCTTTTCTCGTTTTAGTATAATATAAACAAATACTTATCCATTCTATATCACTTAATGATACTTTTTCAACTACTTTTAAATAATTTCTTAATGTTCCTTACAAAAGTTAAATAACATATAAACAAATAATAAAATAGTCCGGCCGGGTATTCCCCAATCGGACTATCGTATATATGTATTACTCTGTACTATTTTACTTTTTTGACAACAAGACCTCTCACTACTTTATATCTTGAACCTGATATCTTAACTATACCGGTAACTTCTGTGGCGATCTTGCCCTTCTTCACATAATAGTTCTTGTGATTCTTAGGACTCTTTACTATTCCCGTCTTGCCTGACTGGAATACACCCTTGTAGATATAGCATTTAGCACCTGTTGTGGTACTCTTGAAGAAGCCTGTATAACCTGACTGGATTATACCTTTCTTTACATAGTAATACTTCTTATTCTTAGTGCTTCTGACAAGGGCTGTCTTGCTCTCTGCAAATTTGCCCTTTATTATGAGACACTGCTGTCCCTTTGAATTTCTGTAGAAACCTGTGTATGCTGTATAAATCTTGCCATTCTTTACAAGATATGTTTTTCCCGTCTTAGGGCTCTTTACAAGTCCCTTGTATCCTGTCTTTACCACGCCATTTACAACATAGTAGTTGACTCCGGCACTCTTGACAAATCCTGTGTAATTCTCCTGAACCACGCCCTTCTTATAGAAGTAGGTCTTTCCATTCTCCTTCACAAGACCATTCTTGCTTGTATCAATAGAAGGAGTTGGGTCTGGTGTTGGATCTGGATCCGGTGTTGGTATTGGATCTGGTGTTGGATCCGGGTCCGGTGTCGGATCTGGGTCTGGTGTTGGATCTGGGTCCGGTGTTGGATCTGGATCCGGTGTTGGATCTGGATTTGGATCTGGTGTCGGTGTTATATCCGCATCTTTGTACAGATATGCGTCATCCCATGTTCCCCATGCCTTACCTGATGCGGTTGCTCTCATTCCGACAACAACCTCTGTTTTCTCTTCCACTGTAAATCTAATCTCAGGATGCTGCCATATCTTCCAGCCCTGTGGGACTGCAGGTGCGGATGCGAGTTCTGTATCTCCAGCTTTTGCATACACCTCATACACATCGTTATCTCCATTTGCACCGCCCTGAAGATATGAGCTGAACACATACTCTCCCGGCTCAAGTGTGATGGTCTGATACATGTCATATGTGAAATCTGAAGCATTGTAGTAATGTGCACAGTATGCTCCGTTTCTGTAGTCTTCCTTTGTCTTGATTGCAAATCCCTTGCTTGTATCAGCGATGGTCCATCCCTCGTTTCCTGACTCAAATCCAGGATTTACAAGGATGTTCTCCTTTAATATTGTTACATTGCACTGAACCTCGACAGTCTCATCATTTACTGTCACAGTTCCCTTTACAGTACATGTTCCTGCACCGTAGTTCTTTACCTTCTCAAGTGCTCCATCCTCCCAGGTGATGTCTGCGCTCTCTGAATTGCCATCATTGTAAGCTACTATTGCTGCAGTCGGCAGAGCTACATTTGCAATATCTGTTATCTCGATCTCAACATCATCAACTGTTATTGAGACTACCTCTCTCTTTGTCTTTGTTCCTGTGTGAACATAGGCAAATGTCTTGAGCGACTCAAGTGGGTGTCCTGTGAAGTCAAACAGTGCCTGGTTGTCAACTGCTGAACCGCCGTACCACTTGCCGGCGTCTGCTGCGTCGTACTCTCCTGCGTATGATGAAGCCCAGCCTGAACCGTACTTCTCCCATGCCTCCTTGTTGGCTGCAAGGACGTCTGCTGCATTCTCTGCAGATGAATCATACACATTTACAGGAAGCCATGCAGGCTCCCAGTAGAATACACCGATTCCTGATGAACCTGTATTCTTTACAGCCTTGATAACTGAGCTGATCTCATTTGCCTGACCCTGAACTGATATATCATAAGTTGTCGAGTCGTTTACACCCTTTCTGACTGTGTTGTCATGTCCATCTCCGTCATCCAGTGTGTATGCCCATGATGTCTCTGCTACCATTACCAGCTTGCCGTATGTGTCAGCCACATTCTTGAGAACTGATGTGAGGTTGTCAAGTGTGCCATGCCATACAGGATAGTATGATGATGCAAATACATCGTAGTCTACGTTGTATGTATTAAGTCTCTTTGCAAAATTTGCGTAATTGCCACTTCTCTCAGGATTGGTGAAATGGATGGCAACAAGGATATTCTTGTCGATGGCTCTCACTGCCTCACTTCCGGCGCTGAAGATCTTTGCCATGTTTTCCCAGTTCTTTGAAGTCTCACCACATATTCCGTTGGTCGTCTCGTTACCGATCTGAACCATGCCGACATCAACGCCAGCATCGAGCAGAGTCTTAAGGCTCTCTGATGTGTATGACTTAACTGCAGCTACCTTCTCGTCAAGAGTGAAGTCAGCCCAAGCCTTAGGCACCTGCTGTTTGCCAGGATCAGCCCAGAAATCCGAATAATGGAAATCCACAAGAAGCTTTATTCCGGCTGCTGTTGCATACTGTCCGATCTTCTTGGCTGTCTCCAAATCATTGTTACCGCCGCCGTAACCGTTTTTGTCTGCATCATATGGATCATTCCATACACGGACACGCACATAATTTATTCCACATGAAGCAAGGAACTTGAAGTATCCGATATCATCCAGCTCGTTGCCATCGAAATCATAATACTTAACTCCACTGTTCTTCAGTGACACATAGGATGATACGTCTACGCCCTCGATAAATGACTGCTTCTCTCCGTTCAGATCTGTGTATGTGAGATCACGCACGCGGTCCACATATATTCCAGCCTCCACAGGCTCAACTACATCTTCCTCGTCTGTAAGCTTGCAGAGCTTTACATTGTCTATCTTGCCCCAATATCCCTTGGCAAGACTGCCCTTGAATGAAATGCTGACATCAGTTGTATCCTCAAGAACGAACTCTTCTGTCTCATTTGTCGCCCATGCATCCCATCCGGTCGTGGCTCCAACAGCCTGTGACTTATCAGCGACAGATACTGTGAGCCCTGTATCCTGGGCATCGCCCTCGACATCATACTCCAGCTTGTATGTTCCCGCAGGAACAGCCTCTACAGTCTGTGTGATGCTGACATCAGCCGCATCTGAAGCCCAGATATTAAGATAATATGTGGAGTTTACATTACTTCCACCGTTTTTTACAACAAGCTCAGCTCCCGATCCACTCTCTATAGTCCAGTTACTGCTGTCACCTGTTTCAAAATCACCATTTGCAACCTTGAGTGTGTCCACCCAGCTCTCCGCAGCCTTCGCTGTTATCAGTGAAGCTTCCGATCCAAAGATCTGCCCTACCATAAGCGCTCCTGCAAGAACTGCACAGCCAATCTGCTTTACAATTCTCTTTCTTCTCATATACGCCCTCCTAATAAGTAATATTACGCAGACGCATTCCAATGCGCTTCGCGCGGCGTCCGCATTATCACAAGTATTCCTCCTTGTAATGTTGATCAACAGTTGCGCAACCGTTTGTCCTTATGGTGATATATTAACATATTTGAGTTCTGGTTACCATGTCGCTTGTAGACAATGTTTTTAAGAATTAATTGTGCATTTTGTATACATCAAAGCGCAACTCAAGCGCAATCTATTTGCAAATTTGTGCGCAACAGGATAATATTATGTTATGTATTTTCAAATATGCACAATAAATCCCAACGCTTATACAAAGAAAACGCCCTGTCCATGATATGTTATGTAAACTTCATATCATGAACAGAGCGTTTTAACGTATACACACTGTATTATTCTATAATGTAACCTGGAATGTGATGTATCCATCCCCGTCACATCTTGCTATTATCCTGCCCTTGTGAGACTCAACTATCGATTTGGCGAGAGAAAGTCCTATTCCCGAACCTCCGGTCTCCGAATTTCTTGAGCTGTCAGGTCTATAGAATCTCTCAAACAATATATCCTGAGAGCCCTCTTCCATGCCATCTGTGAGGTTTTTGAGAACAAACTTCACCTTTCTGCCATCACGCTTCAAGGATATACTTATATCCGCTGATTCAACAGCATACTTCATGGCGTTATCCACCAGTATGCTTATGAGCTGCCTGATGGAATTCTCATCTCCGACATACTTTATTCCATCTTCGATATCCGCGCTGATCTTCTTGCCTCGAACCTCCGACAGAGACGAGAAATGATCTATCACCTCATACGCCACATCAGACAGATCAAACTTTGCCTTCTCCTTCGGTTCAGGATTCTCATCCAGTCTGGAGAGAGCCACCATCTGATTTGTGAGCGCTGTCAGTCTCTTGACCTGATCCCTGGTGTTCTTCGTCCATTCACTCTCACCGTTCACCATCTCTATGACCTCGGTATTTGCATCTATGATGGTTAGGGGTGTCTTGATCTCATGGCTTGCATCGGTGATAAACCGCTTCTGCTTGGCATAACTCTCAGCCACCGGCTTGAATATCTTCTTTGACCAGAACAGCACCAGCATGAACACCGCAAGGAATCCAAGAAGTGACACTCCTACACTGTATACCAATGTATTTCTGAACGACTCCAGCTCCTGACGGCAGTCGACAAATATTATCCTGGTTCCA
>NZ_JBEHVV010000001.1:77609-125907 GCF_040227395.1 Coprococcus sp. RTP21428st1_C9_RTP21428_210409 | reverse complement strand
CCTGTGCCCATACCGAGTTAAGCTCACCCAGAACATCAGAGCTGACCTCGTAGTCATTTTGCAGGCTCATATATTCCCTGACCGCAGCGTCCGCCTCGTATGTCTGACATTTCATCCTGAGTATCTGTCTGACCTGTCTCAGTGTATCGTGATAAAGCTCCCTGCCCATTTTTCTGCCCGATCTTGCATACAGCCCCGACACCTCTATCATCATGTCGACCGCAAGTTTTATTCCGTCTCTGCTTTCAAGATCGGCAACATTCAGTTTATCGAGCAATCGGCCAAATTCTGTATTTTTGTTGGCTCTGGCGTATTCACTGTAGTCGGATCGTTCAAATCTCTCACCTTCCACCGCCAGGATTCTGTAATCCTTCAGCATGGATGATATATCGAAGTTCTTCTCACAGCCCGCCATACGGTTCAGGCATATGGAATATATATTGTCACATCCCTCAAGCTCCAGGATACCCAGAATGGCCTCCGTCAGAGCACCGTCCCTTGTATCGTTATCCACCGGATAATCAATTCTTTTATATTCTCTGACCGCAACAGGCACAAACTTAGTCGAAACCACTCCGTCAGACATTTCCCCATAGATATATCCATGTGCGCCTGTTGACTCTCTCGACACAGCCTCCGGACTTCCAGAATAATAAGCCTTGCCCGGAATCTTCATCTGATACTTCTGGCGGCCGCCAAACGCAATGTAATTAAATCCACTGGCACGCAGCCTGTTCCAGTCAACCGGCATCCGTCTCCGGTCACCCCCACATGCGATCAGCACATTACATACCGCTTCATCCTGCGGTTCTGCATCATCCACCACCCTGGCATCCATCTTCCTGTCAAAATAGCTCACGCCGTATATATCAACGTCCTTGTCCGGAAAATGAATATGATCCAGTGCCATGGTCGCCTGCTCATCCCTGACCGCTGTGTACCCCATATCTCCAGTCTGTTTGTCTCCAATCTGTCTTATTCCAGGGCTTCCGATCACACACACACGGGATTTGAAACCATAGTCAAGAAGCGGCGCATCACTTCCCAGATTATCCTGAAATCCAGCAGCATATATGACCACTGTATGCTTTAAGCTTCCAAATATCTCATCAAGCCATACAAGCTCTTCCTCAGATGGCTGATGGTCAAACAGATTGCCTGCAACCAGAAGAAAATCCACGTCAAGCTCCCCGGCACGTGCCACCACAGCCTCAAATGTCATGTATATTTCGTTTTTCCTCTCGCCGCTCCATACACACTCCCTGTCAGGCAGCGCGCCGAGCAGCACATCGGATATATGTATAAACGTTATCTTTTTCATCAATCTGTATATTCCAATCCCAAGCATGAAAATGCATTATAATCCGTATTTGTTATGTGTGAGCATGACGCACGCCCCACATTTACATACTCTTTTATAATTATATTAGTATATGTCGATACACGCAAGTGCAACGACATAATGTATGTCGTGCACAGGTGCGACAGCCTTCACGCATCAGTGTGCTTCATTATTTCATGTCATCTGACCCTAAAACGTTCATTTCAACAGCCAGAGCATTATTTTGCCAAGTTTAATTTGTTTTTAGCTTGTTTTTCTCAATTGACTTTTAGATATGGCTTGCTTATAATATGTTAATGTAGTTTTTTGAAGTATTAATGGAGGATATAATTATGGCAGTCAAGTATGTGTTTGTCACTGGTGGTGTTGTATCTGGACTCGGTAAGGGTATTACTGCTGCTTCTCTTGGACGTCTTCTCAAGATGAGAGGATATAAAGTCACAAGCCAGAAGTTCGACCCTTATATCAATATTGATCCGGGAACAATGAACCCTATCCAGCACGGCGAAGTTTTTGTCACTGACGACGGCGCCGAAACAGATCTGGATCTCGGTCACTATGAGCGTTTTATAGACGAAAGTCTCAACAAGAATTCTAATGTAACAACCGGAAAGGTATACTGGAGCATCCTTCAGAAGGAGCGCCATGGTGATTTCGGAGGACACACAGTACAGGTAGTGCCACATATCACCAATGAGATAAAAGACAGATTCTACAGAAATCCCGATGCAAAGGATACTGAGGTAGCGATAATCGAGATCGGCGGAACCGTTGGAGATATCGAAAGCCAGCCATTCCTTGAGGCTATCAGACAGTTCCAGCATGAGGTCGGTCCTAAGAACTGCATCATGATCCATGTAACTCTTATCCCTTATCTGAAGGCTTCAGGTGAGATCAAGACCAAGCCTACCCAGGCGAGCGTTAAGAATCTTCAGGGAATGGGTATTCAGCCCGATATCCTCGTATGTCGTTCCGATCTTCCTCTTGATCAGGGCATCAAGGATAAGATCGCACTGTTCTGTAACGTGCCGAGCAGAAACGTTATACAGAATCTTGACGTGGATGTTCTGTATGAGGTTCCACTTGCCATGGAGAAGGAGCACCTTGCCGATGTAGTATGTGAGTGCCTGGATATGGAATGTCCTCCACCTGCAGAACAGGCATGGCTCGAGTGGACAAGCATGATAGATGCATGGAAGCATCCTGAGAAGAATGTAAGAGTTGCTCTGGTCGGAAAGTACGTATCACTTCACGATGCCTATATCTCAGTAGTTGAGGCATTGAAGCATGCCGGCGTTGCCAACAAGGCAGAGGTTGAGATCAAGTGGGTCGACTCCGAGCTTGTAACAGAGGAGAATGTCGCTGAGATCCTCGGCGATATAGACGGAATCCTTGTTCCGGGCGGCTTTGGCGACAGAGGTATAGAGGGAATGATCACTTCTATCAATTACGCCAGAACACACAAGGTTCCTTACCTTGGACTGTGTCTCGGAATGCAGCTCACGATAGTTGAATTTGCAAGAAATGTACTTGGATATTCAGACGCCCACAGCTCTGAGTTCAATCCAAACTCATTCCACCAGGTAATCCACATCATGCCAAACCAGCACGATGTAACCGATCTTGGCGGTACCCTCAGACTTGGTTCATATCCTTGTGTGCTTGCAAAGGATTCAAAGTCATACCAGTTATACGGTACAGAATATATCCACGAGCGTCACAGACACAGATACGAGGTCAACAATGACTATCGTCAGGCTCTGACTGACAACGGAATGGAGCTTGTCGGACTGTCACCTGACGGACATATCGTCGAGATGATCGAGATTCCTGAGCATCCTTGGTTCATCGGAACACAGGCACATCCGGAATTCAAATCAAGACCAAACAAGCCACATCCTCTTTTCAAAGGATTTGTAGCAGCTGCACTTGAGCATATGGATAAATAATATATAGAGACAGGGAGTATATCAACTGCTGATATACTCCCTGTTTTTCTGTTTATTATGTTTTATAGCAGGTCTGTAAATGACCTTCCGGATCACTCCACCACGTCAAGAAGTTCCGCAAATGTATGGATCTCCGCATCCTTATCCTTCACACTGCCAAACCCGTATGCCGCGTGAATGAACTTTATCCCGGCAAATCTGGCACTGTCGCAGTCGCCCTGGATGTCGCCGACATATGCAGCATCCTCTATTCCATTCTTCTCCATGAGTATCTTTATACTCTCGCCCTTTGATACCTTTGTATCTCCCCAGCAGAGTATATCCTTAAAATACTTTCCAAACCCGTAATAATCAAGAAATGCCTCTATATATCCACTCTGGCAGTTGCTGACTATAAACAGCCTGTGTGATCCCGAAAGCTTCGCAATGGTATCCTCTACACCATCGTACAGAACGCCACCATGTTCACGGAGATACTCGTTCTCATAGTCTCCGCAGGCATCTATAAGCTGAGTCATTCTGTCCTCCGAATACGCTCCGAACAGCTTGTCGGCAATGGCATCCATAGGCATACCCATAACAGATTTGATATCGGCCTCTGTCACCTTCATGTCCACATCAGCCTGTCTTTCGAGGACTTCACTCCAGGACGCAGCCACATTTGCCGCGCTGTCCCACAGAGTTCCATCCATGTCAAATATAAGTGATTCTACCTTCATATTCTACCTCTCGTATATTCTATTCAAGTATATGGTCAACACCCTGTTTGATGATGGTCACAACGTGCTCATCGGCCAGGGAATATATTATATTCTTGCCCTCTCTTCTGCTTTTTATCAATTTGGCCTGCTTCAGCACCCTGAGCTGGTGTGAAATAGCCGATGCATTCATCTCCAGACGCTCTGCGATGTCTCCGACACTCAGTTCCTGCTTAAGCAGGGCGAACATGATGGATATACGTGTCGCATCGCCAAACACCTTGAACAGGTCTGCCAGATCTGCGAGATCCGACTGTTCCAGTTCATAACTGTCAAAAAAAATATTTTTATCTTCTGCCATATCTATGGTCCTTTCTGCTCCCAAACAAGCAACTCACGTGTTCCATTTGAACAAGTATTCATATGTAAATTTACTACACTTACTTTTTTGTGTCAAGTCACCTGAATCTCATGAATATTTAAAATGATAACTGCACACAATTACATCATACTGAAACGCCGCATTTGGCGCGATCATATTGGAGGTCAAAAATGAAAACATTAAATTGCATATGTCTCACACTGACCATAATCGGTGCTATCGTATGGGGCATTATAGGACTGTTCAGCTACAACATAGTGGACGGCATCTTCGGTGCCGGAACTGCATTTTCCAGAATAATCTATACTCTGGTGGGTGTTGCCGGACTGTATGCCATCTCCTTCTACTGGTTACTCAACAGGGATTAACGGCATTAATATGCAAATGCCCGCACCTATAAAAGTGCAGGCATTGTATTACATATCATAAAACAAATTCTGTTATTATCATAAATCCTATGCATACGCACAGTGCCAGAACAAGCGGCACAGATATGATCCTCGGTCTCTTGACCTCAGCGTTCCTGTTTCTTCTGAACATCGCCAGCATATCCATATGCCTTCCATTCAGGTACGCCAACAACACTATCATCGCCACAGCCGCACACAATCCCATAAATGCAAATGGAATATATATCAATATCGTCTGCTTGAGCTGATCTGCTGCTATTCCCTCAGAAGCCTGTTTCTCCACCATCTGCTTTAGCACGCTGACATGTGATGCTATATAGCTGATGATGACGGATATCTCATTAAAGCAGAAATGGGCATACATGGTCGTAAATATACTTCCTGTCGCCTCGGCAAGAAATCCCAGCATCATTCCCAGAACCATCGCATATGCCATCTGATTGAAATTCATGTGCATGGCTCCGAACATTATTCCTCCTATGATTATAGCCGCCAGTCTGCTGCCATATCTGTAGCTTCCCATTATGACGCCTCTGTAGGCAAGCTCCTCCACGATTCCCGGAGTGACCGCCATGAGAAGTGTTGACACCCACAGCTTATGATTCGACACAAGACCTGTTGCAAGCTCGGTAGTGGCACTCTCCACCCACAGAAGACTTATGGCATTTATGAGTGTCATAAGAGGCTCAAGAGCCACGACGAATGCCGGAACGATGATTATCGCCAGCCAGTGCGTCTTTTTCAGTCTGAGCGTTTCGCGCAGATCACATTTGCTTATAAGAATATATATGATCGTCGGCACGAATATCATGCTCTGGCTCAGGATCAGATTCTGAACCATGGTTATATGTGAGCCGATATTCGTCTTCCACAGGATCATAACAACACACAGATACACACATATCAGCGACAGGAAAAACCATGACGCTCCGTGTACCTTTCTCTGAACATTGTCCTGTCTCATACGCTTACTCTACTGTAGCGATGGCTTCTATCTCTATAAGCACATCCTTAGGGAGTCTTGCAACCTCCACGCATGAACGTGCAGGGAAATCGCTTGTGAAGAAGTCCTTGTAAATATCATTTATCTTGCCAAAATCATTCATATCCTTGATAAATACTGTTGTCTTCACTACCTTATCCATAGATGAGCCTGATGCCTCTATGAGATTCTTGAGATTGCCGATCGCCTGTCTTGCCTGTACAGTGACATCTCCCTCAACCAGTGTATTTGTCTCAGGATCGATAGGTATAACTCCTGATGTAAAAAGCATTCCATTCACGAGAACCGCCTGTGAATATGGTCCTATTGCCGCTGGTGCCTTTGGTGTACTTATTATTGTCTTCATGTTTTGTTCCTCCTGTTTTTTACTATTATATATGATGAACTATTACTCCTCATCCATCTCGCTCAGCTCCGCCATGAGAGCCTTTCTGTTGTTGCGCCTTCCACCATTGCTTCTGGTGAATTTCACAGTGCCTTTTCTGTCTGGCACGGGCTCCGGTGACCGTCTGGATACCGGCTTCTTCGTCTCAGGCTTTGCACGCTTCACAACATCGGCTTTGGTTGTTCCTTTTTTCGCAAGCTCTGCCCGCTCTTCCTCGGACAGTATCTCAATGTTCTTCTCTGTGATCCTTATCTTACCGTCCTTGAGGAGCTTGCCAACCGCCGTCTTAAATGCTCTCTTGCTTATTCCAAATTCCTTCTCTATCACCTTTGAATCTGCCTTGTCATTGAACGGGAGCACTCCATTATATGAATCGATGATATTCAATATCATCTCTGCATTCTCCCTGATCTGCATCTTTATCGGCTTCTGCATGGTGAGGTTCAGCTTGCCGTCTTCCCTGACTGACGCAACCCTGCCCTCAACGTGGTCGCCGGCATATATGGCACTGTGTATCTCCTTCTTCGGGATAAGTGCTGAATATTTGTTGTCCACAGCGACAAATGCACCATACTCGGAGCTGTACTCTATAACTATTCCCGATATAGCATCTCCCTGCTTATATGGGGAATTGCTGCTCAGATACTCATAAACCTTCATGGACACACACAGTCTGTCCGATTTGTCAGTGTACATTCTGACCAGATATTCATGGTTCTCTCTCACCGGGCCAACCTGCTCCTTAAACGGAAGCAGAATATCCTTTTCAAGTCCCCAGTCCATGAATGCACCGATCTTGGTAGTTCCCACACACCTGAGAACAGCCATCTTACCCATAGTTATATATGGAACATTCACAGTTGCAATGAGTCTGTCGTCAGAATCCCTGTATATGAACACGTTGATGTGCTCGCCTGTCTTTATGCCATTCGGGACCTGCTTTCTCGGAAGAAGCACCTCACTGTCAGAATCCGCACATCCAAGATACACACCAAATTCCTTTTCTCTCTTTACTATAAGATCATTCCATTCGCCTATCTTTATCATCGTCATACCGTCCTCTTAATTTTTTCTGTCGACACAGTATATCATATATCCTTACTGCTCCGTTCAAACTGGACAACACACCTTGTCCTGTCCTCTTCATCTGCCAGGATTATCTGAACATATCTGTCGTCAATAAACCTCTTTACTACTATAACATCATCTTTCACATATTGCATCTTATATTCCGCTCTGACTGCAATAATATCCGCAACATCATCCACGTATTCCTGGGCAAGAGCAATATACGCTTCATTATTCATATGATTGTTGGAGTCTATCTGATAAGACATGACCTTTCTGGTATCTATAGTCTCCGCATCGCCCAGCAGTTTTACCTTGCGCGGCGCATACTCCATGTCTATGGCAGGCTCCATCGGATATGCGTCTGACACCTCTTTGTCTATCTTGACAGGTCTCAGCCTCTCGGTGTCCATATAGCTCCAAATGGATGCCGCCTTAACTATGCGTTCTCCATTCTCGTCCAGTATATCTATATTTCTGAATCCCAGAGATGCCTTGAAATCATATGCCCACGTCCTGACCTTGATCTTCTCTCCCATCGCAGGATATCTGACCACCTCTATCTGCCAGGAAACCAGGAACCATGCTCTGTGGTGTTCTGCCAGATAATCCAGCCCTATGCCGACCTCCTCCGACTGCAGTATAGCACAGTCCTGGAAATAGTTCGCTATGGTCGCCATGTTGGATATCTTATTTCCACCAGTCTCACTATACCTGACTATCGCTTCATATGAATACATTACGCCACCTCCATGATGCTCATTTTACTATAATTTTATACCCTATTTAGAGGGCTATCGCAAGGCGAAAAATTTTTTTGAATTTTTTTAAAAAAGTGCTTGCATTATTCTGAGCTTTAGTATATACTACCATTTGTTGAGGCAATGGGCTATCGCCAAATGGTAAGGCACTGGACTCTGACTCCAGCATTTTCAAGGTTCGAATCCTTGTAGCCCAGCTATTAAGACTTGAGATTTATCTCAAGTCTTTTTTATTTCATAAACCGCTTCATATAATGATACTTACAGTGGGCAGTCCGCTCCACAGCACATAAAAAAGACATGTCGTTAGGCTCCGACATGTCTTTCGTGTATTACTATCTGTGAAAAATTTCATTGGCGTAACAAAAATGTAACACATTTTTAAAACATTATCAATAGGTTTTCGCGTATTTTTTCTAAAAATTCAATTTCAATCCAAGCAATTTTCGCGCATTATTCTCAAATATATTGTTTTTGTCCACATCTTCCAGATCAAGGGCCTCTATGTCCGCACATGACTGTTCCTGATCAGACCATGGGCTGTCCGTTCCGAACAGGATCTTGTCAGACCCGTGAGCTGCCACTATCTTCTTAAACATGTCACCATCAAGAAGCTGCCATCTGTGCGATGCCCCCTCCCGCCAGTCTATCTGTCCATAGGAAAATGCCGTGTCAAAATACACATCTCTTCCGCAAAGTCTGTTCAGCACGTCATCCCACATCTGCCATCCACCCATATGGGCAAGCACAAGCTTGTCAGGCCCAACCTCATCCAGCACCTCCTCCGCCATTGCAGGAGTGCAGTGAGTCACATCAGGAAGTCCTATGTCTGTTCCCGCATGTGTCACCACGATAAGCCCAAGCTCTGTGGCATAGCTGATTATCCTTTTATATCTTATATCGTTGAAAAAAGCCCCCTGGTAGTCAGGATGGATCTTTATCCCCTTCAGACCTTTGTCGCATATATCCCTGAGTATCTCTTTGTAATTGTCATTGTCGGGATGTATCCCTCCAAACGACCACACATGTGTCTCTGAAAAGCGCTCATTCTCCTCAACTGCGAATTCATTTATATGCTTATATTGTTTCGGAGACGTTGCCACCGGAAGTACCACAGACACATCCACATGTCTGCTCCTCATGTCATTCTCCAGTCCGTCAAGTGTGCCATCCGAATGTGCCCTTGTACCGGATCTGCTCTCCAGAAGCCCTACCGTCTTGGCTGCTATCCTGTCGGGATACGTGTGTGTGTGAAAATCTATTATCATAAATATTCCTCCTGTACATTTATACTGCGTAAGCGCAGAACACCTCTGCTGCGGCCATGCTGTTCACGTTCTCCATATCCACAGTTGAAAAACATCGGATTTTGAGGTATCTTTATCAAAGATATTTCCACGAAGGAGAAAACATGAGCAAACGAAAAAAGAAAATGACGCTGAAACAGATGCGTTCCCTCGTCGTCTTTTTGGTCGCCATAAACATCATACTATTATTGTGCATACTTGTCATGGGATTTTTTCTGGCAAAGGCACAGATCACCAAGGGGAAAGGACAGACTGTCATGCTCCAGAAGGCCAACGACACATACACGGTGTGTGTGGATGCTGGTCATGGAGGAAGCGATGTAGGCGCTGTGGGACTTGACGGAAGCTACGAGAAGGACGACAATCTCCGTCTTGCGCAGGAGGTTGCCAAAGCCCTGAAAAAGAGCGGCGTCAACGTCATAATGACCAGATCCGACGACAGCGACACACAGCTCGACTCCCGTTCAAAGATAGCAAACAAGGCCAAGGCTGATATCTTCGTTTCGCTACATCGCAATTCAACAGCCAACCCAAACACCACAAAGGGCATTGAGATATGGATACACAGCTCAGGATCTGAGCGCAGTTATGCGGCCGCAGATGACATTCTGAGCAATCTCGAGGAAGTTGGTATAACCGCCAACCGAGGGGTGCGAATCGGAACCCAGGGAGACAGCGATGATGACTATGCGGTCATCAGAGACACCGATATGACAAGCATGATCGTTGAGATGGGCTTCATGACCAACCAGGACGATCTGGACTATTTCAATGAAAATCTTGAGAACTACGCCAAGGCAATATCCAACGGTGTGGTTCAGTGGCTGAACGATTATGTCCAGTAACGCCGGACATATCATAACATTTGAATAATTCCATAAAAAAATAACACATTGAGCACAGCCCAATGTGTTATTTTTTATTCACTTATAACTGTTCTGTTTCTTCCTGATTCCTTCGCCTTATAGAGTGCTGAATCCGCTCTGTTGAACCATGCCTTGGAACTCTCTCCCTTGGTGTACTCAGCGACACCACAGCTACATGTTATTCCATCCTTGTTCATAAAGTGGAAATAGTAGCATCTGAACTCTGTTCTTATGTCCTCAACAACATTCATGACCTTGGACAGTTCCACATCATGGAACAGTATCACGAACTCCTCACCGCCGTATCTGAAGGCAAGTCCCATATCCTTCGACTTCTCCTTCATCATCTTACACAGCGCCTTGATAACTATATCTCCATTGCTGTGGCCATATGTATCGTTGACTTCCTTGAAATGATCTATATCAAATATGGTGACATAGGACTTCGCCCCAGTCTGCTCCACATTCTCGATCTCCTTATCAAGGCTCTCCTCAAATGATCTTCTGTTGTACAGGCCTGTCATCGGATCAACCATAAGCTCACTCATCAGTGTTACCTGTCTGTTGTAGCTTCCGGCAATCGATTCCATAAGTGCCTTCGTGTGCTTGTTGACGACCATAACCATCGCACACATAACAGATACTACCAGTATGTATATGAGCAGTGCTCCAACCCAGTTCATCTGTGTGGCAAGCTCACCGACATTCAAATGTAATCTCACAACATTGATGACCATGAGTGCAAGCACCGCAACTCCCGACCATACCGTCAGCTCCTGATCTGCAAATAACGCCGTGGCAATTATGGTGACACACGGAATAAGTATAAGCGGGTATATGGTGCAATATGTAAATGCTATAACACCGACACATACATATATCATACCTGTCACGACATAATTCTTGTGCTTTATGTCCGCCTCATCGTGCTTCATATAAAAATAGCAAATTGTGATCGCTATAGCCTGTACTATCATCGGCAGCACGATATACTTTACTATATATGCGCCTGCTCCTATGCTCTTATCTACTCTGTATACTCCAAATAATATCCATGAAATAACAAAAGAAATACTGCATATAACTATCATCATACGCCATACCAGCATATGCCATCTTGCGTCAATCTCATCCTTGTTAATATCATTCATGTGTACGCACCCCGCAAACCATCATATGTGTTGATTTTACCATATGAGGGTCCTTTTTTCCACCATTAATCAACAAAAGACGGACTTTTTTTATGCCAAAATCCGTCTTTTGTACCAAAAATCGTCAAATTACTTAAGGTTGTAGCCAACCTCAAATGCCTCAAGATTCTTCTCCACTGTCTTAGGTGGAACTGTGTTCTTGATAACCTCAACCCATGCATCATGTGAGAAATCCATGTGCTGTGCCGCGATTCCTATGATGACTGTGTTAAATACCTTGTTGTTGCCAAGCTTCTTTGCCTCATCCATGGCATCCACTGAGATAACCTTGTACTTGCCGCTGAGCTCCTCGATGATTCCATCAGGATACTGTGCAACACCTGTCACTACAGTGATAGGATCTATTCTCTGGTCATTGACGATTATAACTCCATCCTTCTTCAGGAAGTGTGCATATCTGAGCGCCTCAAGTCTCTCAAATGCTATGAGGACATCTGCACATCCCTCTTCCACGATAGGCTCATTTACCTTCTCACCATATCTTACATATGTAACAACACTTCCACCTCTCTGGCTCATTCCGTGAACCTCTGAGAGCTTTACATCATAACCTGCTGCCGTGGTGATTCCACCGAGTATACGGCTTGTGAGAAGTGTTCCCTGTCCGCCTACGCCGACGATCATAATATTCTTTGTCTCCATGATTAGAACTCCTCCCTTTCTATAGCATCGAACTTACAACGCTTCATGCACAGTCCACAGCCTGTACAGAGTGTGTCATCTATACGGATGGTTCCATCCTCCTGCCTGATAACTGCAGGGCATCCAGGCTTTAAGCACATACCGCACTTCTTGCACTTCTCAGGTATTGCCTTGCATCTTCCTGTTATCTTAGTCGTCTTCAAGAGTACACAAGGTGACTTTGTGATGATGACTGATACCTCATCCTTTGCTGTCTCCTCCTTGATGAGCTTCTTAAGACCTTCTATATCAAATGCATTTATCTCATGGACGCTCTGGATTCCCAGTGCCTTGCAGAGATTGTAAATATCAATGGCATATGTAGGATCTCCCATCAGTGTCTTACCTGTTGCGGCGTGATCCTGATGTCCTGTCATACCTGTTGTCGAGTTGTCAAGTATGATGACTGTTCCTGTACTCTGGTTGTATACCATGTTCATGAGTGAGTTCACACCTGTGTGAAGGAATGTTGAATCACCTATGACCGCTACCCAGTTCTTGATATAATCCTTACCCTTTGCCTTCTCCATTCCATGAAGGGTAGAGATAGATGAACCCATGCAGACTGTTGTGTCAATAACACTGAGCGGTGCGACAGCTCCGAGTGTGTAACATCCGATATCTCCTGCAGCGTGGATCTTCAGCTCTGAGAGGACTGAGAATACGCTTCTGTGTGGACATCCTGGACAGAGGATAGGTGGTCTGGCTGGAACCTGAGCAGCCTCGACTGTCTCTACCTTCTCGCCGAGAAGCTTCTCTCTGAGCATATTTGCGCTGTACTCACCCTGAACTGTAAGCAGCTCCTTGCCGACTGCATCTATTCCCCATGATCTGACCTGAGTCTCGATATGCGGCTCAAGCTCCTCGATGACATACACCTTGTCTACCTGTGCACAGAAGTCCTCGATCATCTTTCTTGGGAGTGGATTTACCATGCCAAGCTTTAAGACTGATGCGTTTGGCATAGCCTCTCTGACATACTGGTAAGGGATACCGCTGGTGATGACACCCACACTCTTGTCTCTCATCTCAACTCTGTTGATCGGCATGTCAGCTCCGTCTGCTGCCATGTCCTTGAGTCTCTGCTCTACAAATACATGACGTGGTATAGCGTTACCAGGCATCATGACATATTTCTTTATATTTCTCTCATATGGCTTGTCAGGAATCTCCTGTCTGTCACAGAGCTCTACAACGCCCTGTGAGTGTGAGAGTCTTGTGGTTGTACGGAGCATTACAGGAGTATCATACTTCTCACTCAGCTCAAATGCATACTTTGTGAAATCCTTTGCCTCCTGGCTGTCTGATGGCTCAACAACTGGGATCATGGCTGTTCTTGCTACAAGTCTTGAATCCTGCTCATTCTGTGATGAGTACATTCCAGGATCATCTGCTGCAACAAGTACCATACCTCCGTTCACACCTGTGTATGCTGCGGTGAACAGCGGATCTGATGCCACGTTCACACCTACATGCTTCATCGACACTATTGATCTCACTCCCGCAAATGATGCACCGATCGCTACCTCTGTGGCTACCTTCTCATTTGGTGACCACTCTGAGTAGATATCTCCTTTGTACTGCACCATGTTCTCACTGATCTCTGTACTTGGTGTTCCAGGATATGCCGCTGATACCTTGACACCCGCTTCATAACAGCCTCTGGCGATGGCTGCGTTACCAAGCATAATCTTTTTTTCGCCCATGAATCTTACCCTTCCTGTCTATATTGATATTCTTGTTTTTATTTTTTCGTCTTAATTGACACTCTAATTTGTTATTATACAAGAATTATCAATAAAATAAAAGAGTTTTATACAATGTGATTACAAAGTGTGATTACAAAGCCATATCGAACAGCTCCTCTTATCGACATTTTTCCTAGTCAGTTATATTCTGCGTCTGACGTACCATGTCTGCAAAGCCCTGCCACTGCATATCGATAATATCGCCACTGCCGGCTGAACTGTCCACCTTACCGCCAACAAGAGCCATAACCATATCAAAATCTGCAGAACCCACATATTCACTGTTTTTGAGGATCATACCATAGGCCGCCACGGCACTTGCCGCACTCATGTCAACGGACATTCCGCCGTTGTAGCTGTCTGTCTTCACCACACGGCTCACAAGACTGCTCTTATCCCCATCCGGCTCCTTGTATCTTACGTTCACTGTCGCAAGCTCACCGGTATAGTCCTCTGCGCTATCAGACTTATCCTTAACGTCTTGTGATGCAGTCTCCGATGTATTTGCCTGATTGGAATCCTGTCCGTATTTGTGCTCGGCTGCAGGCACATCGAAGTCTGATCCCGCAGGCACTATCTCATAGAGCACCGTCACCATATGTCCTGCGCCTATCTCGCCGCCGTCCACAGCGTCATTTGCAAAGTCCGCATCCGCAAGGGCGCGGTTCTCATAACCTATCTGCCTGTAACCCTTGACATTTGCCGGATTGAACTCTATCTGAAACTTCACATCCTTGGCAACGGTGTTCAGAGTTCCGCCCATCTCGTCCACCAGCACCTTCTTTGCCTCATACGCAGAATCTATAAACGCATAGCTTCCATCACCATTATCAGCAAGAGCCTCAAGCTTGTTGTCCTTCAAATTGTCCGTTCCAAACCCAAGCACGCTGAGAAAAATGTTGTTTTCCTTCTTCTCCTCGGTTATCAGATCCACAAGGTCGCTCTCACTGGTAAGCCCCACGTTCAGATCCCCGTCCGTTGCAAGTATGACACGGTTGTTACCTCCCTCTATAAAGTTCTTCTCCGCCAGCTCGTAAGCTGTGATGATGGCATCGCCGCCGTTGGTACAGCCCTCGGCTGTCATACTTGAAAGCGCCTCATTTATCGTGTACTGCTCTGAGCCGGATGTGCCCGAGAGCACCACCGTATCCTCACCCGCATATGTGACTATGCTCACCTTGTCGTTCTCATCCAGATTCTCCGCCAGCATGGCAAATGACTGCTGCACGAGTGGGAGTTTGTTATCCTCATACATGGATCCCGAGGTGTCGATCAGGAACACCAGATTTGAAGGCTTCTTGTCTCCAAAATCTATTTCATCCGTGTTGATCCCAACCATCATGAGCTTTGTGGCCTTGTTCCACGGGCAGTCCGAATATTCTGTGTATATGGAGAACTTCTCTCCATCCTCAGGCTTCCTTCTGTAGTCATAGGTAAAATAGTTCAGCATCTCTTCTATTCTCACCGCTCCGTCCGGTGGGAGACAGCCTGACTCTATATACGACCTGACGTTGCTGTATGATGCCGTATCCCTGTCCGCCGCAAATGTGGAGAGAGGTCTGTCCGCTGTGGATACAAATCCATTCTCCGCCACGCTGTCATACTCTCTCGTATCGTAGGCGATCTCTGTATACATAGAATTTGAAGTATCTGTCACCATCGCTGTATCTCCAGCGACTGTTGCCACATCACAAGCTTCCTCCGCATACATAACATCATTCGACGTACTGTTGAATATTCCACTCAAGCCATTGTCCTGCAGCGACTTCTTTTTTTGCTTACTTTCTTTTTCCCTGTACTTTTCTGCGATCCCTGTTATCTCTGTCTTATCCCCATTTTGTTTTTCAAGGCGCATTCCCCTGCCATCTACTGCATCATCGTTACCGCAACCCGTAAGACCTCCTACCATCATAATCCCTGCCATAACTGCGCATATGGATCTTGCAAATATTTTTGAATTATATTTCATCATAAAAAATCCCTCCGTAATATGAATTTCAAGCTACCGGTCAAGCTTTATATTCTATATACGAAGGGATTATTATTTTTTATGGTAATTTCTGTATTTTTTAATTTTTGATTTGTTTGTGCTATTCTGCCCTCTCAAATCTGTACCAGTTGCCCTCAACCTTCACTACAAGGCTACCATCATCACACACAATGTAGGCTGAGTTTCTGGATGGGTTCATGTCAAAGTTGACCTCGCCGTCATTTGCCGGCACGCCATCGGTGTAGCTCTCAGCGTAGGCCGCTTTGCTCTCATCCACGCTGTCAGCATCGACCATGTCGTATGTGTCCCTGTAGAGCACACCATCCAACATGATCATGGGGATATAGTCAGCACTATTCACAGAATTCTGAGCATCAGTATTTCTCTGTACATCATAACTCGCCGTGGCGTTTTCTGCCATTTCAGCAGCATCGCTTTGAATATCGTCTGCCGCAGCCGCGTCACTTTCTTGTGCATAATAACTTTCATCCGAAGTCACCTTCACACTGTTGTCCTGCGCTGTCTTATCGCTTGCCCTCTTACGGCTGTTCCTTAACGGTCCGGCTACGATCAGCACACACACCACTGCCGCTGCCACAAGACCGGAAACGATCTGGATGGTTCTTCTGTTCCTGTCTTTACGGTCTTTCTTGACTCCAAACTTCTTATCTCCAGATTTCTTATCCTGCACCCGCTGCGCATCCACCGCATCAAGTCCTGCCTCTATTTTTCCCCAGAGATCAGGTGCATCCATATTCTCTATATATTTGTCAGCTATTTCCTTTTCCAGTTCATCTTCATGTCTGTTCATAGTCTGCACCTCCTAAGTCTCTTGATCGCACTGTTGTAAAGCCACGTGACTGTTCCCATCGGCTTGCCAACTATCTCTGATATCTCTCTGAAGGTAAATCCTCCAGCCACCTTCATATCAACTATCTCCCGCTCATCAGGCTTAAGCGACTCCATGGCCACCTTCAGTGACACGCTGTTCACAACCTGTTCCTCCATGCTGCCACTCTGCCCGGTCTCCGGTATCTCATCCACCAGAGCCTCACGGTCTATCTTCCTGATCCTGTCCACCGCCATATTCCGGGCGATCGTGACCAACCATTTCTTATGTCCATTTCCCGGCTTATAGCTTCCCGCAATGCTGTACAGCTTGATGAAGAATTCCGATGTCACATCCTCAGCCTCCTCGCGCTGTCCTATGGTGTCGTACACCACAGCATATATGAGCTTCAGATACGCATCATATATGTGCCGCAGGCTATCCCTGTCGCCCGCCGCCATCGCAGACATGCACTGTTCAAATTCTCTGTCTGTCATAGCTCCCTCCTCATGATAATATACGTTATATCAACTGATTTTTATGGAATGTCATTTAACTTTTTAATCTTTTCCGCCTATTTACAACATCATATCTTCCGCATGGCGGCAAATCCCATCATGTAATTTTTTCTGCCACCGGCCGTGTCAAATGGCCATACCATATGGCGGCTGTCAACCAGCTCCACGTCATAGTTCATATGAAGCGACATATCCTTCATGAGCTGTGCCACACCTTCTATGTGCTCCACCGACTTCATCGTCTCCACATCCCGCCTGTCAAATGCATTTGCAAGCTTCTCTGCGCATGTCTGATCCTCACATGCAGCGACCTCATATCCATATATGAGGACATCCTTTGTCATATGGTACATGTAGTCATTGAGTCTCTCCACCGCCGCCTCGTTCAGCCCCGAGATGGCACTGCTTATGAGTCTAAGATCCTCGTCATGATAATTGTCCCTGTAGTGGTAAAGCAATGCCGCAAATCTGGAATTGAGCTGGCTGTGAAGCCCGACCGCCACACTGTAATCAAATATATCAAGATACCTGTCGGTGTCATTTACTATATCCCCAGATTCCGTTCTGCCAATATATTTACCGGAATTGGCAGTCGCTATGCCTGTCAGGAACTCAAGTATGTGCTCGGTGTCCTCACAGTCCTCAAGCATCGCCTCATACAAGCGGTACTGGTCATCGTCTACATGCCAGAATGGAATATCCGCTATTATATAATCCTGTTCCTTCAACCCATATTCCCTGACTGCCGAAAGCACAGCTTCCCTGTCTCTGTCTATGAGCACCAGCCTGTAATTATCTGCCAATCTTCCTATATCTATATCGCCGGCCGGCCCTATTCCCCACAGTGCAAGCACAGGCTTTGAATTCGCTGCATCTGCATCCTGCCCGGATTCTTTTTTTACCCGGCAGTTATTTTCTATATATTCCGTCACCTCACGTCTGTACTGTTCCCATCCCACATAGGAATCCGGTATACGCTCCGTGGCGATCATCTCATCAAAATAGCTCATTGTCTTCTCCTGACTCTGTGAACTGACAAATAAAGCAAAAGGGTTATGCCTGTCAGTATTTATTGATCGTTCACAGGTATTTTATAAAATTTTATTTTTAAGCACAAGTGGAATGTAGTATAATACACATAGTTGTGCAACAGGACACACCATTCCAGTTTTTTACATTTTGGAGGAGTTATGGAATCAATACAGACAAACGCTCTGAACAGCAAATACATCAATTCACTCCTGCGCCCGGAGGAAAATCCTTTCATGCAGGAGATGCAGAGTTTTGAGGAGATCATGATGATGTATTCATGTGCCATCAGAGAGGTGAAGACAAAATTTGAAGTGCTGAACGATGATTTCAGCGTAAGATATAAGAGAAATCCTATAGAATTCATACAGTCAAGGATCAAAAAGCCTGTCAGCATTGCCAAAAAGCTTGCAAGCAAGGGCTGTCCGGTTACATGTGCAAGTATACTGAACAATCTGGATGACGTCGCTGGAATAAGAGTCATCTGCCCATTCATCGATGACATATACATGGTGGCAGAAAAGCTCATAAGTCAGGACGACATCACCCTGATCGAGGCAAAAGACTACATATCGCATCCAAAGCCAAATGGCTACCGCAGTCTGCATGTCATAGTCGAGATTCCTGTGTTCTTCGCAGACCACACAAGGAATATGCGTGTGGAGGTACAGATCAGAACAATCGCGATGGACTTCTGGGCGAGCCTGGATCACCAGCTCAGATATAAGAAGGATATCCCGAACGTAGACATGATATCCGCAAGACTTAAGAAATGCGCAGATGTGATATCCGCAACAGACCTTGAGATGCAGTCCATCAAGAACAGCATATATGGTCAGAGGTATATTCCTGAACTTAAGAGAGAATCACCTGAAGAATAACTACAGTTATTTATTACTGATATTTTTCAACCTCAGGTTGAATGAAAAAATTGAAATATTTGCAACTTTTTATTTGACATTTGCTCAAACCTGTTGTAATATAACTGATGTTGTTAATCAACATGTGTGCATAGCTCAGCTGGATAGAGCACTTGGCTACGGACCAAGGTGTCGGGGGTTCGAATCCTCTTGCGCACGTGACAGAAGCTGTCTGAATTATTTCAGACAGCTTTTTTGTTTCATCAAAACTACTTTATAACAGCCAAATATTATTCATAAAAAGAGTCAGGGGTGCGGCTATAAGCTTTATTTACATAAAGTGCTACTCCCTGCTCCCCAGATATTCTTCCACCTTCTCCGGCGTATCCAGTCTCAGCCGTACAATAGTCATCATGATCATGTATCGCAGGACTTCCTTTAATATCTCTTCGTCAAACTGCGACTTCATATTTTCCGGATACGCATGTACGAGAAAATGCACATTGTAGGCATCGCCCTGTCTTGAGATAAATGCACTCACATAGAGGCCATTCATGACCGCTGTTATGATGTCGTCATCCGTGATCTGTATATTTATCTTATACATCTTTGATATAAACTTTACCGTCTTGTCTTCTTTTACGAGAAAACGCCTGTCTGTAATCTCTCCTATGGAAAAGTTCTGTTTATGGAGTGTTATCGCCTGCAGGAATTCTGATTCCCTGTCATTCTCAATTATATAATCATATATATCATTCGGTGTGTATGCCATATTGTTCAAGTTATCCTTTCATCTATTTGTCTATATGCTAAGCGCTTTTGTCTATCACTCGTCCGGAGTCGTCACGTCACACTGCCCATCGTAAGTCCGATCACAAATACCACAAATGCACCAATCGTAAGCACATACCACTCGATAACACGGACTGTAAGTTCCCAGTCAGACGGCTCAACATCATACAGGTTTCTCACCCTGGGCCACATGGCCAATCTGAAAAGTTCATCTGGAAACAGCATACTTACGACCGCAATGATGCATATAATGATTCCGAATATATATAATACTATATTTCCTCTGTTTGTAGTCTGCGGACCAGTAATAAACTTCACTATTTCATAAATATCCGGCGGATTTGCATAATAATCTCCTAAAACCACATCAAACTCGTTGGTCATCGTGCCGTCCGCATTGTATACCATGTATCCATCTTTTGAGACAGCGCCTCTAAAAAACACCTTATCACCCGCCATGATCTTTACTCCGATATAATCATCAGATGATAACATGCCGTTCTCCGTCCCTGCCGGTATGGCAGAATAATCCTCCATCCAGCTATATGGTCCATATGTTACGTCTCTATACCCATCTCCTGTAAATCGATGATAACACTTAAATTCTATGCTCTGGTCATCATATACTATGATACTTGTATGTCCATCTGTATATGTCACATTTCCCTGTTCTTCTTTTCGGGTCAGAAAGTCACCCCTGAATTCTATTCCCTTTATGGACATTATAATCGGATAAATTATGGAAAATGCTATGATCATTGCCACTATAATGCTCATCAGAACCTTTTGCGTCCTGGATAAATTCTTTATTCTCTCCATATACATTTCCCCCTTCGATCAGGAATTTTCTGTTATCTCCACGAGCTACGAAACATACTCTGCAGATTTCAAATACATATCGACTGCCTATATTATCCTCCCATGCTATCCGCAGCCCCTGACTACTGCCCGCGCGCGCCTAGAACAGATCCAGCGTATTGTCAAGATATATCTCTTCTCTTACCCTCAGCTGGTACTCTGGCTTTGTCATATAGTATAGCAGAAATTCCAGCACTATGGCACTTCCAAGACCTCTTCCCTCTATCTTGAAATTGGAAAACCCCAGTGGCAGGTAAATGTTCTTTATATCATCTATACCTATAAATCCGGGATTCTCCATCGCTTTGGAGAAACGATAGCCACCTGCTGCGTTCGGCGATGTACAGTGGTGAATTGATTTCTCACCGAGAGCCATACGGCTCACATCCTCATAGCAGGCTTTCCTGTCCTGACAGGAGAACCAACAGCATTCGTTGCACAGGAATTCCACCTTGTCTTTCTGCTTTTGCGAAAGCGCCCCCAGCCTGTCAAATGCTTTGTTCAGCCGGAAATCCGGCACAACATATCGGAATTCATCCCGGTCAAGCTCTGCCGAAAACTGGTCAAAGTCCGTAATGACCTTTGTTGTAGATGAAACCATATATAGTCCCGGATAGTTCTCCTGCAGATAGTCAAGCAACAACTCCGAATGGACTATGACACCGTTTTGAATATCACCCTTCTCATACGCTCTGCACAAATCATTACACCGTTTATCCGCAAGATGTTCCGGTCTTAACAATGAGTTACTGAAGGTCAGCCTCGCCGATATTCCATACTCTCTCATAAGTTCCAGCACATCTCTGGCACCGCTGTCACCATATCCCACTCTGCCACCGCCCCAGAGGCAGTCACCCGGTGCGCCATACACCGAGCCGATATCACACCAGTCGTAAAAATATTCCCTGTGCTCACGGTATAGTGGCAGGAATACCTTGTACAGCTCGTAGAATTCAAAAAGTCCGGGCAGATGGTAATGTGCCTTGTATTCTGTTTTGTTATTCTCTGTCATTGATCTGCCAGACAATGGCTCATTCTCCATAGTGTTCATTTTCCTGTTTTTCTTTCAGTTTCCATATGTTATCTTCGCTTCCGCGTACTGTCTACAATTATATAAAAGTTCTTCATCTGTTGCAATCCAAGTTTAGGATATTGTATATTTGAAAGAGTCATCGACCACCCAAAGATCAAGAAGAGGAAGAACGTCGATGCGGAGCTGGACAAGTTTCTGTAGGCTATTAATGTCATTAATACTATTTGTAGTTTCATATTGCATTTAAAGATAAACCTGTCGTTTCTTCCATTGTTATTAACGATGTGTTAAACTAAAAATACAAGCAATTTCAGTGGAGGTTATTATGGGAAATACATTTAGGGAAGTTAGGTGTTTCAAATGCGGACACATTTTTATGTGGCAGAAAGATGGTATAGAATATCAGTCTGAATATCGTCTGGAAAGCACCAGCGAACTGCTGGGAATTGCGGCATGTCCTAAATGCGGAACGGATATTTTGGTAGTTCCACATGTTCTTGAGGGAATCTCTAAAGATTCAAATGGAATTGTGGAATCAGGGATACGGGGAATATAAAGACAAAAACAACCGGGTATGTTTCTTCCTGAACATGCCCGGTTATTTTTTATATGAAAATATCCTACTCATCCGGATTCACGATGGCGCCTATCTTAAACTCTCTGCCGTCCTTTTGCCACTGTCTGTACTCCGCTGTAGCGGCAAAGAGTACATCTCCTGATGAGTTGATCGCTGTCTCAAGTGAATCCTGGACCACTCCGATGATCATTCCGACGGCAACAGCCTGCATGGATATATCCTGTGGAATTCCAAACAGTGAGCACGCCATAGGAATGAGCAACAGCGAACCTCCCGCAACACCTGAGGCACCGCACGCCCCAAGGGTTGCCATAAGACTGAGCATGAGTGCTGTCGGAACGTCAACCGACACTCCCATGGTATTTGCAACGGAAAGCGCCATTATAGTTATAGTGATGGCGGCACCATCCATATTGATGGTCGCGCCAAGCGGTATGGATACCGAATACACATCCGGGTCAAGTCCAAGTCTTTTGCAAAGTGACATGTTCACTGGGATATTTGCCGCAGAACTTCTGGTGAAGAACGCCGTCACACCTGACTCTCTGAGGCATCTCCACGCAAGTGGATATGCATTTCTCCTTAAGACGATAGTCGCAAGGAGAGGATCTACGATCAATGCAACCGTAAGCATGGCGCCCACAAGCACAAGCAGCAATCTGCCATATTCCTTGAATATCGACAATCCACTCTCCGATACTGTCGTGAACACAAGTCCCATGATTCCAAATGGTGCGCACCCGATGATCCACCTCACGACGGTTGATACCGCATCCGATATGGATACAAGTGCAGATTTTATAGACTTGCTTGTCCGTCGCATGGCAAGTCCAAACAAAAGTGCCCATGCAAGTATGCAGAGATAATTTGCGTTGAGTATCGCATTTACTGGATTATCGGTGATGTTGAGCAAAAGATTCTGGAGGACCTCCATGATTCCCGATGGGACGACATCCGCCTGATATGATTCAAGGTCCAGTGTCATGGTTACAGGGAAAATAAAACTTGCGCTCACCGCCACTATCGCTGCGCACAGCGTGCTGAGCATATACATGATCGTCACCATACGGAACTGCTGGCCATTTCCCTTTCCTGCATTTGCAATTGAGCTGATGACAAGGGCAAACACCAGTATCGGCGCAATTGCCTTGAGCGCCCTGACGAACATGGTTCCGATCAGGCCTATTCCCGTTGCCCCCGGCACCAGAAGTCCCAGCACCGCACCGATCACTATTCCAACCAATATCTTCGCGATCAGCGACACCCTATTCCACATCTCTACAATCTTTTTCATGAATCTAACTCCTAACTATATCTATATTTCTGCTTTTTAACATACATTTTCTTTAGCATTCTTCTTTCTCAGAAGAAGTATCCTCACGAGCAAAAGCACTGGGAATATAACTCCCGCAAGGATTCCGCGTTTCTTAATAGTATCATATATCGATCAGGCTTGTATATAACAGATTTCATAACACAAAAAAGCGGCGAACAGATTCTTGCTTCTGTTCGCCGCCACTTCACTTTTATAATACTCTATTTTATGACCATACTTCCTCTGCTATCTCCTTAACGAGCTTGAGCTTTGCCCACTGCTCTTCCTCTGTCAGCTTGTTTCCGATCTCACAAGATGCAAATCCACACTGAGGGCTCAGGCATAATCTGTCAAGTGGTACATACTTTGCAGCCTCATGGATCCTTGCAATGACCTTCTCCTTATCCTCAAGAACCGGAGATTTTGTTGTGATAAGTCCGAGCACGACCTTCTTGTTCTCTGAAACCTTTGCAAGAGGTGCAAATCCGCCCGATCTCTCATCGTCATACTCAAGGAACAGCGCATCTACATTCTCATTTGCAAATACATAATCTGCAACTGTGTCATAAGGACCGCTTGTGAAGAATGTTGAGTGGTAATTTCCTCTGCAGATATGTGAAGTGATGACCATATCCTCCGGCTTTCCTTCAAGGGCAAGATTGTTCACTGCAAGCAGCTCCTTCTTGACATCCTCAAGTGATATTCCAAGCGACCTATATCTCTGCTTTGCTGCATCCCCCACTATGGCTCCCCATGTACAATCGTCAAGCTGCAGGTTTCGGCATCCAGCATCATAGAACTGCTTAATAACATCCTGATAAGCCTTTCCGATATCCTGGATAAGCTCCTCATTTGTAGGATAGAACTTCCTTGTGTTTGCAATATTGTCAGGTACTATCATCTGCTGGAATGTCTGTGCAGGAGCCGGTATCGTATACTTTGCAACTGTATTCTCATCCTCGAACTGCTTTAGGAACTTGAAATATTCAACAAATGGGTGCGTCTTTGCCTTTATCTTGCCTACAAGATAAGTGTCGTCAAGAACCGCAAGCTCTGCATCGAATTTTACACCATTTCCAGTGTTCTCATGGGCAACGCCCTCAAATCCCCACATGAAGTCAAGATGCCAGAATGTTCTTCTGAACTCGCCATCTGTGATCGCATGGAATCCAAGTTCCTTCTGCTTTGCAACAACCTTGGTAATCTCCTCATTAACAACTTTGTCGAACTCCTCCTTGGTGATCTTTCCGTCCCTGTATGCTGCCTTCGCATCCTTGAGTGCCTGTGGTCTCAGAAAGCTTCCTACAAAATCGTATCTGAAAGGTGTCTGTAATTTGCTCATATGTCTTTATCCTCCGTAGTGTTTTCTCGTTTTCTTAACTTGAGGATATTCTAGCAGGATAGGCTGTCCATGGAAAATACTATTATTTTGAGACTCGTCATAGTTTTAAGCTATGGGTATCTATAAATCCTTTAACTCCACTGAGAGTTATACAGATCCGCATAGAATCCATTCTGAGCCATAAGCTCATCATGGTTACCCTGCTCTATGATGTCACCGTCCTTCATAACAAGGATGATGTCTGCATTCTTGATGGTTGACAGTCTGTGGGCTATGACAAAGCTTGTCCTGCCCTTCATCAGATTGTCCATGGCTCTCTGAATCCTGTGTTCTGTTCTCGTATCGACTGACGATGTAGCCTCATCGAGGATCAGGACCGGATTGTCAGCAAGAATTGCCCTTGCGATAGTTAAGAGCTGTTTCTGTCCCTGGGATATATTTGTTATCTCCTCGTTGAGCTCCATGTTGTATCCACCCGGAAGTGCCGAGATAAATCTATGTGCATGAGCTGCCTTTGCCGCTGCAATTACTTCCTCATCCGTGGCATCCAGTCTTCCGTATCTGATATTCTCCATGATAGTGCCCTTGAACAGCCATGTATCCTGAAGCACCATGCCAAATACATCCCTGAGTTCACGCCTGTTGAAGTCCTTAATATTGTGTCCGTCCAGAAGTATAGCACCGCCATTCACGTCGTAGAATCTCATGAGCAGCTTGACCATGGTGGTCTTGCCCGCTCCGGTAGGTCCGACTATGGCTACCTGCTGTCCCGGTTTTACATGGGCTGAGAAATCCTTGATGATGATCTGATCCGGATTGTAGCCAAACTTTACATGTTCAAATGTAACTTCACCCTTGATTCCCTCTGTGGATACAGGATTCTCTACTATCTGCTCCTCTTCTTTCTCTTCAAGAAGTTCAAATACTCGCTCAGCGGCTGCTGCCATCTGCTGCATCATATTTGTGACCTGGGCAACCTGCTGAACAGGCTGTGTGAGGTTCTTCACGTACTGTATAAATGCCTGGATATCACCTATCTGGATAGTTCCTCTGATCGCAAGAGCCGCACCTGATATGGCAACTGCCACATAGCCCAGATTGCCGACAAACATCATGATAGGCTGCATCAGTCCTGAGAAGAACTGTGACTTCCATGCTGACTTGTACAGAGTCTCATTTGTCTCATGGAACTCTCTTCTAACGTCGTTCTCCTTATTGAACGCTTTTATGACATTGTGTCCGCCATACACCTCTTCAACCTGACCGTTTATGTGTCCCACGTATTCCTGCTGCTGCTTGAAGAATCTCTGGGATTTCTTGATGACAAACATCATGAGCATGATACTTATCGGAAGTATCAGCACTGATATAAGTGTCATAAGCGGGCTGATCGTGAGCATCATCACGATTACACCGATGACCGTACTAACCGATGTGATGAGCTGTGTGATACTCTGGTTCAGACCATTTCCCATGGTGTCTATATCATTTGTGATCCTTGAAAGTACCTCGCCATAGGTTCTGCTCTCAAAGTAGCTCATCGGCATCCTGTTGATCTTCTCGGACACCTCACGTCTCATCCTGTAGCACACCTTCTGTGTGATACCGGTCATGATGAAGCCCTGTACAAAGCTAAATGCCACACTCAGCACATACAGACCAAGACAGAACAGCAATATCTTACCGATATACGTGAAATCAATTCCGCCGTTGCCTGTTATCTTGTTCATGATTCCCTCAGACAGGGCTGTTGTTGCCTTGCCGAGTACCTTCGGACATACTACGTTGAATACCGTACTTCCAATTGCAAATATAGCAACGACAACAACCGCTGCCTTGTACTTGCCTATGTATCTAAATAACTTTCCTATCGTTCCCTTGAAGTCCTTGGCTTTCTCGCCGCCCATCATAGGACCGTGGCCTCTTCTAGGGCCTCTGAAACTTCTCTGATTATTTGTCTGATTCTGTTCTGCCATGTCCTACACCTGCCTTTCTGAGTCAGTTCCAAGACTGGCTGCTATCTCCGATGGGGAAAGCTGCGACTCGGCTATCTGCCTGTACTCCTCACAGGTCTGCATGAGTTCCTTGTGAGTTCCCTTGCCGACTATCGTACCCTCGTCAAGCACAAGTATCTGATTTGCTGAGAGTATAGTGCTTACACGCTGTGCAACGATAAATACCGTGCTGTCATTTACGTGCTCACCAAGTGCCTTTCTGACTGCCACATCCGTCTTGAAATCAAGCGCTGAAAAGCTGTCGTCAAATATCAGGATCTTCGGCTTTCTCGCTATGGCTCTGGCTATAGCAAGACGCTGTTTCTGACCACCGGACACATTTCCACCGCCCTGGGCAACCACACTGTCGTAACCGTGCTCCTTCTCCTCTATGAAGTCAGATGCCTGGGCAATCTCAGCTGCAAGCTTGACATCTTCATCAGATGCATCCGGTGCACCGAATCTTAAATTGGACGCAATCGTTCCCGAGAACAGAATTCCCTTCTGCGGAACAAAACCGATATTCTGTCTCACGCTCTCCATGGTGAGGTCTCTTATATCCTGTCCGTCTATCGTTATCGAGCCCTCCGTAACATCATAGAATCTCGGGAGGAGCTGAACCAGTGTACTCTTACCACAACCGGTACTTCCTATGATCGCCGTAGTCTGTCCAGGCTTGGCCTCAAATGAGATATTCTCAAGTACATTCTCATCTGCGCCCGGATATGCAAATGCGACATTGTCATACTTTACGACACCCCTTGGTGCTTCAAGCTTCTTTGCTCCGGCTGCGTCCTGAACTGTCACATCCGTATCTATGATCTCCTGTATTCTGTCTGCTGCCACGCTGGCACGAGGGAGCATGACTGACATCATGCTGAGCATAAGGAATGACATAATGATAAGCATTGTATATGTAATAAATGCAGTCATTGATCCTACCTGAAGGACACCCGCATCGATCTTGTGGGCTGCCACCCACTCTATAAGTATGCTTATTGCATACATGATGAACATGAGTATAGGCATTGCAAATGTCATGACTCTGTTGACGAACAAGGTGTTCTTCGTCAGGTCTTTATTTGCCTCATCGAATCTCTCTTCCTCGCGTTCCTCTCTGCCAAATGCCCTGATAACCGGGATACCTGTAAGTATCTCTCTTGACACAAGGTTTACTCTGTCCACCAGTGTCTGCATAACTTTAAACTTTGGCATGGCAATGACCATAAGCGTTCCCATGAGGATCACAACTGCTGCTATACCGATGAATATTACCCAGCCCATTCCGGCTCCGTTCTCAACAACCTTGACGATTCCTCCAATAGAAAGTATCGGTGCATATAGAACCATTCTGAGCATCATAACTGTAACCATCTGTATCTGCTGGACATCATTTGTAGATCTCGTTATAAGAGATGCAGTTGAGAACTTGTTGATCTCAGCATCCGAAAATGCGATAACCTTGTTGAACACCTTCTCTCTGAGTCCGCAGGCAACGCTTGCCGCAACCCTTGACGCCACAAGTCCTATGAGAACCGCAGCTGCTGCCATGAGAAGTGACATTCCAAGCATCTTCACCGCTGCCCACTTCAGATATGACATCTGTCCTGCCTTATAATCGTAGCCAAAGCTGTCGTAGCATATCCTTGTACATGCGATGGCTGTGGATTCCATATAATCCTCCCCCATGCTATCGAGCATGCCGTCAACCGTAGGTTTCATCTGTTCACCGATCTGCGCCCACATCTCCTCCGGCATCTCGTCAAGGGTGATTCCCATCTTATCAAGTCCTGCCTTGATCTCATTGTCCTCGTCAGAGTTCACCATCTGATATGGATAGTAATACATCATAAGCCCCTTCATACAGGCACTATCCACTTCGTCTATGTGTTCCTCGCCGTCTTCTGTCAGGTAATAATAACCATCCGAACCATCTTTATAATATTTCTCCCATACGGCTTTCTCATCGTCATCCATAAATCCGTCTATCACTTTGTAAGCTTTCTCCGGGATCTGTTTCGGACTGCAGTTCTCTATACCATAGTTCTGTATACCGGTATCTATGAGCTTTGAGGTGTAGTCCGGAAGTGACAGATCACAGTATGCCTGCAGAACGAGGAGCAGGGCTATGATAATGACCGACTTCCAATACGGCTTCAGATTTCTGAATATCTGCATGTCATTTCCTCCTTGAACAATTATTGACCAGATGAATGTATCCCCCTCTAGTCTTTCTATGTGCACAACATAACATCACCTGTACCGGATCGCTCCCGCTCATTTCGGCCTACAGCGGTACTAAGAACCGGTGGCCTCAAATGTCCTGTACAGGTGATGTTATGTTGTACACGTTAATATACATTATGCAGGGATACATTCATCTGATATCTACGCTTTCTTCTGACGGAGAAAATGCCATGCTTTAGCTGACGTTGTTTTCCCCTTTACATTTCCAAGCGTATTCTTACTTTATTTGAATATCTTTGAAAGTTTATCATTGCATATATTCTCAGTCAATTAAATATCTATAAAGATTTAATAATTTTTATGACAAAAAACCGGCAGCCGCTGTTCTCCAGCAACTGCCGTTTTTTCCCCGTTTCTTCTGACTTTCAATCTAAGCCAGCTTTATCCGCTCCGCCGCATCTCTTGTTATAGCAAGTCTTTTTCCCTTTGCCTTGATTATCACATTGCCAAAGTAAGACGATACGACTTGCACCTGATCTCCGGTCTCAAGCTGACATGCGCCGAACAGTGATCTGTCCGCACAATTCCAGGCTATCTCACCTGAGAAACCGTTTACTGCATCTGATAATGACATCACAGTAACCACCCCTTCAAAATAATAGATTTCATGAATCATCTTATGTATCAACGCACTATCCGATATACAATTTATCTTTCGTTTCTTCTATTGTCTACACAATTATAACTCTTCAGGGTCGGTGCAAGTCAATTCTAATTGTTAGTATATGGGGCTAATCTTTCTTACACCGAACTAACTTGGATACACAAAAACCCCACCGACATCCGACTTACCATCAGACATCAGTGGGGTTATAATGTTCTCAATATTTATTATCTTACACCGAATTACTCGATCATTACTCGATTACCTTGAGCCATCCCTCTGGGCCTTCGATTCTGCCCATCTGGATTCCTGTAAGAGTATCATACAGCTTCTGGATAACTGGTCCCATCTTCTCCATACCGCTTGGGAAGCAGATCTCCTTGCCGTGATCGTTGATCTTGCCTACAGGTGAGATAACTGCTGCTGTACCGCACAGACCGCACTCTGCAAAATCCTTAACCTCATCGAAGTATACTTCTCTCTCCTCAGCCTCAAGTCCAAGGATATCCTTTGCAACTACCATCAGTGAACGTCTTGTGATCGATGGGAGGATACTGTTTGACTTAGGTGTAACTACCTTGCCGTCCTTTGTAACGAAGATGAAGTTTGCTCCACCTGTCTCCTCAACCTTTGTTCTTGTAGCTGCATCGAGATACATATTCTCATCGAATCCCTCTTTGTGTGCTGTAACTATTGCATGAAGGCTCATTGCATAGTTAAGACCAGCCTTGATGTGTCCTGTTCCGTGAGGTGCTGCTCTATCGAAATCTGAAACCTTGATTGTGATAGGCTTTGCGCCGCCCTTGAAGTAAGGACCAACTGGTGTTGTGAGGATTCTGAACTGATACTCGTCTGCCGGCTTAACACCTATAACTGGATTTGAACCGAACATATATGGTCTGATATATAATGTAGCACCTGATCCGTAAGGTGGTACATAATCAATATTTGCCTTTACTGTATCTACTATTGCCTGTACAAATCTATCCTCTGGGAAAGGTGGCATCTCAAGTCTTCTTGCTGAGTCTGCCATTCTGCTTGCGTTGAGGTCAGGACGGAAACATACAACACGTCCATCCTCTGTTCTGTAAGCCTTCATTCCCTCGAAAACTGTCTGAGCGTACTGAAGAACACCTGCGCACTCGTTTAATACTACGTTAGGATCCTCTGTGAGTGTACCCTCATCCCATGCTCCATCCTTATAATTTGCTACAAATCTCTTATCTGTCTGAACATAGCCAAATCCAAGGTTTGCCCAATCGATATTCTTCTTATCCATATCTACATCTTCCTTTCACTTTAGCTTGTGCTTTTTTGTATGTGTCTGTTATATCACATTATTTCGCCTTTTTCCATATGTATATTGAACATTTGCTTGAAAAATTAAGGTTTTTCTTCCAAAAATGGCTAATTTTTTCATGTTACAATGTACAATTTGATGATTTTCCCAAGTTACAAGCTTTCCTACTTCAACTTATTACCCTCTGAGAAAGCATCGCCAACCCTGTCGCCGAGTGCAAAATATCCATGTCCGATGGTGTCAAACACGATCGGATGGAACTCTTCATATGTGATCTCGCCGTCATCGCCCAGGATACGGTCGTCTGCAACAACATTTACAATCTCGCCGAGGAACTTGTCCCCGTCTATGATCTCCTTGAGCTTGCACTCCATTGTCAGTGAAAGCTCGTTGATGACTGGAGCATTTACAAACTCGCTCTTTCTGGTTGTAAAACCAGCCTTCTTCATCTTGCCTGGCTCGTCATTTGCCGACACGATTCCCACATAGTCACAGGCTGCCACATGCTCTGCATCAGCAATGGCAACTGTGAACGCTTTGTTCAGCTTTATATTCTCGGTAGTCTTATGACTTCCAAGGTCAAATATGATCTCATTTGCTCCGACTATTCCGCCCCATGCCGCATTCATGACATTTGCATTGCCATCGGCATCGTATGTTCCGATCATCATGACCGGTTGTGGCACCAGCATAGGTTTTGCACCAAGATTCTTACTCATATTATCTGCCTCCTTAATTTGAAGAAACTTACCTTTCTATTTTATGACTACTGCCATCTAAGGGCAATAATTTTTTGGCTAAAATAGTCTTACACAATGTACGACAGCAGTGAATATTGTTCATCGTAAGGCACGTTTATTTTATTATATTCCAAATGCATATTAGTACCGCCAGGAACAGCACATTTGCAAATGTGAAGTATGCCAGATATCTTCCTCTGGCGCCCTTGTCCTGTCTCGCCACGTATTTGAATGAGATCAGACTTGCCATGGATGCAATCAAAGTTCCGAGTCCTCCGAGATTGGTACCGACTATCAGATCTGTGTATTTATCTGTAAATCCCGACAATAACACCGCCGCTGGCACATTACTTATGACCTGACTTGCAAGTACTGATGTGATCATCTCATGCCCGCCAAGAACACTCTCCACAAATGTCCTAAATCCTTCTATTCTTCCCATGTTTCCGATAAACACGAAGAATCCCACAAATGTGAATATCAGCGAATAGTCTACCTTCAGCAGCAATCTTCTCTGGCATATAAGGACTACCACAAGCACTACCGCAAATGTCACCCAGTATGGGACGATCCGCGCCACGGTGAGCAGCGACAGCACAAATAGTATGCTATATATACCCACCAGCTTCCTGTTCACCTGTATATCACTGCCTGAGAGTCTGATCTCAAGCTGCCTGTTTTTTCCTTTCATGCATACTATGACACATATTACAAGAAGCGCTGCCGATGCCACTGTATATGGCAGCATAAGCAATACAAACCTGCCTGCGCTGATCCCTGCAAGTCCGTACAGATACAGGTTCTGCGGATTGCCTATGGGTGTCAGCATACTGCCAAGGTTCGCAGCTATGGTCTGGAGGGTTATCACCGGCACCATCCATCTGGTAAGTACTTCCTCTCCTGCCATACCAAGGACCGTGAGTGTCATCGGTACAAATGTTATGAGCGACACATCATTTGTGATAAACATGCTGAAAAAGAAACACATGAATATCAGGACAATTGTCACCGCCCGGAGCGAACCCATACGATTTATCATACTTTTCGCTATGATGCCAAACATCCCCTGCTGTGAAAATCCCGCGACCACTGTCATAAGACAGAAAAGTATCGCAAGTGTCCTGAAATCTATGTAGTCCACATACGCGCTGTCCGGAGGCACGATAAATGCCGATATCACCGCCAGCAGAAGTGCCACGGTGAGCACTGTCTCTTTGCGGACAAATTCTCCGATTTTCTTTATACCCCCGATCATGGTCTGAATGTCCTGAGTGCCTCTATAGTCTTGGTGATCAATTCATCAAGTGACCAACCAAGCATATCTGCACCTCTTTCGATGACCTCCCTGGAGCATCCCGCAGCAAATCCCTTGCTCTTGTATTTCTTCTTAACTGACTTGAGTTCCAGATCTTGAACACTCTTTGATGGTCTCATAAGTGTAACCGCTCCGATAAGTCCTGTAAGCTCGTCCACAGCATAGAGAACCTTCTCCATCTCATGTTCTGGTTTTATGTCAACCGTGATACCATAGCCATGGCTTGCCGTCGCATGTATGATCCTCTCGTCAACACCGTGCTCTCTCATGATCTCCTGGGACTTGATGCAATGCTGCTCAGGATACTGTTCAAAGTCCAGATCGTGAAGCAGTCCGACTATTCCCCAGAACTCTTCCTCATCGCCATAACCAAGTTCCCTTGCAAAATACCTCATGGTTCCCTCTACGATCTGTGCATGCTCCAGATGAAACTCATCCTTGTTGTACTCTGTGAGTAATTCCCACGCTTCTTCTCTTGTCATCTTTGTCTCCTCCTCGTATTATATAGTAGTAAATTTATTTTCTTGCATATCTCTTCATTTTTTGCAGAAAAAATTCACACGCCTCTGATTCTGTTTCAAACAATTTAATACCATATCTATCTAAGCCGTGCAGGTCTGCACACACGTGCCGACATCTGTTCCTTAAGTTCTGTGATCTTTGCGGCACACGTCGTCAGATTCGCCGCAGCATTTTCAGGCTTCATCGCCGTTCTCACCTGCTCCGGATCACTGTCATCTATCCCAAGCACATTGTTTACTGCATAGCACTCATTGAACACTCCTTCTTTGACGCAGTTCTCCGCGCCATCCCCAAGACATCCTCCTATGGCGATCACATATTTGCCGTGTTTCTTTGCAAGCTTTGCGACTCCCAATGGGGTCTTGCCCATCATGGTCTGGGCATCTATCCTGCCCTCACCGGTTATGACAATATCTGCCCACTCTACATCCGCCTCAAGCCCTATCTCTGACAGAACTATATCTATTCCCGGCATAAGTTTTCCACCTAGGAACATGAGAAACGCATATCCAAGTCCGCCCGCAGCGCCAGCACCCGGAGTGTTTCTGTCAGACTTTCCCTCAGCTGATCTTTCCACAACGTCAGCATAGTTTTTCATGTAGCCATCCATGATTTCCACCATCTCCGCATCTGCACCCTTCTGCGGTGCAAATACACGGCTGCACCCTAGCTCCCCCACAAGGGGATTAGTCACGTCACAGGCGATACTAAATGTACAGCGTGATAGTCTGGATGCAAAGTCATCATCATCTACACATGACTCATCGACAGCACCTGCACCAGATATCGCAGCAGTGCCTACAATTGGCGTATCGACAGGATCTGCTACAGCCAGCTCTGATGAATTCTTACGGACAAGCATCTTCCCCGGAATAACAATCCTTTCAAGGACTCCAAGCCCCTCTGCCCCATATGGCACCTCATGACCATCCGCATCAAGACAGTAAAATCCAAGAGCCTGAAGCATTCCTATCCCGCCGTCATTCGTTGCACTACCACCTATCCCGATGATAAAACGCTCACATCCCTTTGAAACGGCATCATTTATCATCTCACCGACACCATATGTAGTCGTATGCATCGGATCTCTCCGGTTCTCCGGAACAAGTGGAAGCCCCGCCGCCGCTGCCATCTCCATGACAGCAGTTCGCCCGTCTGCGGCATTATATATTGTATATTCCGCAGTGATCCTATCACCAAGCGGTCCGGTCACATAACATCGCTCTCTGCTGACACCATCTCTTCCATATATAAGAGCATCAGTAGTGCCCTCTCCGCCATCAGCCACAGGGCGTACCCTGACCTCTGTATCCGGTAATATTGACTTTATTCCTTTTTTTATGGCATTCCCCGCTTCAAGACTCGTCATGCTTCCCTTGAAAGAGTCAACCGCCACAAGTATCTTCTTCATAATAACTCCTGTCTGTATACTGAAGCACCAGTCATCCATCTTTGTACATGGCTGAAGCTTCACATCGCCTTTGTATATTATAATACCATCTGCCTGTTTTGCACACCAAAAGTGGGGCGTATACAAAACTGTTGTTATGTTCTGTATACGCCCCGTTGTTCAAAATGATGTAATTAAGCTATTTTACTTTAACAGATTTCGCCTTGCTCCACGCAGAGTAAAATGTCACTGACTTTCCATTTATCTTTACTGTCTTGTAGGTTCTCACACGTACATAGTATGTCTTTCTACTCGCAAGCTTCTTGACACTTGTTCTGATCGTCTTGTTCTTGCTTACAGTCTTTACCTTTGTGCCACTTCTGAAATTCTTATTTGCACAATACTGTAACTGGTAACCTGTTGTCTGTGTCATCTGCTTGTTCCATCTGACTGTCATGCTGCCCTTGCCGGACGCAGTCGCAGCAATGGTGGTTCCCTTCGGATTGATGGTGAAATACATTGTCTTCGAATCCTTATATTTATTTCCGCACAATGTGACCTTGACCGAATATTTTCCTACATTTTTTCTCCCCGCACTGTAGGTGGCCTTGTAATCCTTATTCTTTGTCAGAATATTCCCAGCGGCATCTTTTACTGTAACCGCCGGTGTTCTGACCTTTCCATTATATACATACGAAGCCGCATTAAGCTTAATTGTAGACACCTTGGATATTCTGGATGTCGAAAGCTTTTTGCCGCATGACTTACACGTTGTGGTGATGACGCCAGCCTTCGACATTGTTGCTTTTGTTGTCACAGTGTTCACCTTTGTGGCGTGCTTACATACGGTCGTCTTTGCTGTGAGGACGCCAGACGCAGCATTACTATACACCACGTAAGTGTTCTGTATATATTCAAGCTCACCGGATACCTTGTAACCCTGTGACAACATATACTCATTGCTGTAATACTGGTCTCTTGTAAATGAAACATTGTCTTCTGACTTCTCCACCATACAATATGATGACACATTTCCATACTTGTCTGTCACATCGCCAAGTACACCTGCTATGTCATATTTGAAATATGCATAATCTTTGTAGTTATTATCTATTGAATTATATAAAAATACACACTTATCGCCCGTCTTCTCCTCAATGTACACATATGCAGGTGAAGAGGATCTGAAAGAATATCCGGCAACAGATTCTTGTGTATCGGTGTATCCACACTCCTCAGCGTTGAATGTACCCTCTGTAGTCTTCAGCTCATGCATATAATACTTTCCATCGTTTCCTGGTATAGGCATGAGCTCATACTCTGTATATATACGCACATTCTCTGCCTTTATCGTTCCATCTGGATTATACTCGGTACGCACCCCCTCCGTCACAGTATACAATTTCTTATCATCAGCTTTTTTGTACACCTGACAAATGTCACCTTCACCGCTCAGATCAATCTCTATGCTCTGTATCTGCTCATAGTTCATTCTGGTTGCCTGTGTCTTCTGAAGACCGGTCAAACCATTTACAGCAAAACAATCTGCAACCGTTGTGTTCATGGCCAGAACAAGGTTGCCGTCCGTCTTTCCCGCAAATGCGTGTACCTCAGCATTTCCACTTATCTTGAAGTATGATCTTGTTCCCTCCGGCTGTAAAACTATTGCGTCAGTTGACTTCTGCTTCTCGTTGACATACAATTTACCGTCACCAACGATTTCCACAGAACCGCCATATCCATCTCCCCATGCATACAATGCACTTACATGACTCGTTCCCACGAGCTTGATCTTAAAATCATCGCCCATCATATTGGTAACGACCCTGTAATCCGGCAAATTACAATTGGTGAGTGTCAAAGTGTTCGTACTCTTGTCATACACCGCACCTTTGGCACTGGTAGTTGTTCCTGCCTGCGGAGTCCTGAAGCTGTACACATATATCGCTTCGTTATTATCCGGATTGTAGAACTCAACATATGCAAAGCTCCACTCCTCATCCTCACACGGGCCATTGTTTGCGGCCATCGCCGCGACACCGCCTACCGTCAGAATAAAAATAAACGACAGCAGAAATGTCAATCTCCTGAAATGCTTCATAGTCATTCCCCCTTCTATGATATTCTTCGTCTACAGGTAAGTAACTCACCTGTTGTTTTATGTCATAGATTATAGTCATCTGCTGTCGTTTTCATAACGTTACATATGTCTCAATATGTGCTATATATTCAATTTTACATTCATTCATCACTTTTATATAATCCATGTGTGTATTTTCAATCTGGCATACTTATACTTCCATAGCAATCAACTCTCACGCAATCATCATTCCTCATGCCATCCATAATAATACTGAATAAGGCCTACTCTGGTCTTCGTTCCAGTCTTCTCATTCATGGAAGATATATGCCTATATAGGGATGCCCTTGATATGTACAGCTCATCCGCTATATCCTGTACACTGCCATCAGATACAAGCAGCTTCTGCAACACCTCCCGCTCACGTCCAGTGAGGTGATGAGCATCTGCAAAGCATTCAAAATCAACCTCAACTCTTGCGTTAGAATTCTCCGCCGATTTCGTCACTTTTTCTTCATCATATCGTCTATATTGTTCCTTCTGTAGATTTTCAAGCACAAATACCGCAATGCTTATAAGTACGAGCAACAATATGACCACTACACTCATAACCATGATTCCGGGGGAATCTATCAGCATATATGATATTATTCCCACAATACCCGCACCAATGTTGTTGACTGCCCTTCCGGCACCAGACCAAAGCGCTGACCAACGCATTCCATAGGATACATTTATGAATCCTGTCGTGAAATACACTACGAAGAATCCGGCTGCAAGATAGAATACAATCAGACCTATGATAAATGCCCCTCCAAACTCTATGATAAGCATGGCTATAACGGACAACACTGTAACGCAGTACATCATCTGATTCATAAAGCGCTGATCTTTTATATCAAACAAGAAGCCTGCTGCAACTCCGCTTAATGCGAGAAACAACCTTGGCCATTGCCCCACATCTGCCCCGCCCTCAGCGTGGACAACGGTCACAACATTATCCAGTGCGGAAAATATAAACGTCATAAGAAGAACAACCATCACAAGCGCCACAGCCACCGATCCGCTATCAGGAGTTGTTTCGTCACATTTTTCTTTGCAATCCGTTTTGTTCCGCTCATCTACCATGTATGTGTCCACTTCCGCTTCTGCGTATTCATCTCTGGCCAGAAAAAGTATCACTGCAAGTGCCACTATGGCCAGCGAGAACATAACCATACGCAGGATCACATTGTCTATAAGATTATAATTGATATACTGCAGAAGCAGTCCAAGTGCATATGAAATTCCCACAATTACCGTAAGATGCTTTCTATCCGTATAATCGCGGCTCACATCGTGATACACGCGTCCTCCCATAACACCACACACAATAAAGAATATAATTCCATATAACAGTATCAATTTGCCGGAACACAGTATTATCGCTGCGAGCGCGGCAACCTCCACTATATTCAAAGTAATAATTATTATCTGCTTGATTTTGCTGCCGACATATCTCTCAATCAGTGCATATATGAATAGTCCCACCGCACTGGCCAGCAGTATCACGCTCTGATACAACAGAACACTTCTGGCATCCACAAACTCCGCAGCCCTGCTGTCGAAGAAGAATTCCATACCCAGAAATACAAAGCTGAACAGAGCCAGCGAGATCACACTTCTGATATGCGCCGGTTCAAAGCCTTTTTCATTATTATTTATTTTTTCAACATCCACTGATCTTTCCCCTGACATATATGGTCATCTCCTGTTTATTCTGTATTAAAGATAATATAGCGCTGAATTTTTGTCAAAATATAAAGTATGCTAATTCATAACACCTATATCCCTTGGAATATCAATGTGATTGAATCGAAGAAGGACGCCCCCAAAAGGCGTCCTTGCTATATTAATTATTATCTATGCATTTTCCGTACCGTCATCTTCTCTCTGACACTTTCTTATATACACAGAAAATCTCACAGATGCGGTGAGTGCTATCACAATCCATGTAAATATATTCGTATACCACACTCCCCAGAATCCCATCTTTAACACATACATCAGTATCAGTGCAAATACTATCCTTCCTCCCACCTCAAGAGCACCATTCAGCATGGAGAACACCACATCCCCCATTCCATTTAATGCGCCTCTCATGGTATATATCGTTCCAAGTGCAATATACATACTTCCGGATATCACAAGTCCCTTTGCGCCAAGCCTTATGACATTCTCCTCCGTCACGAAAAATCCCACAACATTTTCCCTGAAAACTGCTACCAGACAGAACAATGCTGCACCAAGAGCCAGCGTGATGAGCTCTGTCTGCCATACCGCTCTGCGCACCCTTTCGTACTTGCGTGCGCCACAGTTCTGTCCTGCAAATGTAGACAATGCAAGTCCCAGAGAACTAAACGGCTGGAATATGATTCCCTCAACCTTTCCTGTTGCAGTATATGCAGCCATGACCTCCGGACCATATCCATTTATAAGGGTCTGCAGTATTGAGCAGGATATTGATATCATGGAAGTCTGAACCGCCATTGGTATACCGATACTGAAATCTTCCTTCATTATATCTCTGTCAAACTTGAAATGGCCTCTCTTCAGTCTGAAATAGGGATTGGTTTTCACCGCATAACATATAGAGCCAACGCTAGACAGGATCTGACTGAGAACCGTTGCATATGCGGCACCGGCAACGCCCATATCCATGTATATGACAAACACTATATCAAGCACAACATTTATGGCAGAAGCAATCATGAGAAATATAAGTGGGGTCTTTGAATCCCCAAGTGCCCTTAGCACAGCAGAAATTCCGTTATAAATAGCCACCGCTATCGTAAATCCACAGGTGATCCTCATGTATGTATATGCGTAGTCAAATGTTTCTGCAGGGGTCTTCATGAGCCTTATAATAGGCCCCGCAAAACAATATCCCAGTATACTCATGAGTGCACCAACCGCCAATATGACAAACAATGCATTTGCTATGGCTTTTTTTACCTGCTCTTCTTTCTTCGCTCCAAAATATCTTGATATGACAACACCTATTCCAGATGCCATTCCATTGCACAAAGAAAAAAACAGGAAACTGATCATTCCAACTGATCCCACACCGCCAAGCGCATTTGCCCCTAGATGACGACCAACCACTATCGAATCAACCAGGCTGTATACCTGCTGAAATAGATTGCCTATAAGTAGCGGAACTGAGAACTTCATGATCAGTTTCATACTGCTTCCCTCTGTCATATCCATAACATATTCTTTTTTGTTCAATACCTTTTCCACTATGTTTGCTCCTTGTATATATTTAGATTATCCATGATATACAAACTCATGAATCACCTTGCAGATTTTCATAGCAGCACCATCCGTATTGTAATCCCTGTGTATTAACCCATATGCCTCATCATAACATAAGTTATGCTAAGGTCAAGAAGCTAAATGGCTAATCTTCTATATACTCAACATAATCTCTTTCATCAGCGAAAAGCTGGTACTCTCCGTCCACATATCCCATATACCCTTCCGAAACAAAATATCCTTTTATCATGATCACGCCTCCTGTACACTTTATCTTCCAAGCTTCAAGCCTCTATCAAGCTCCTTAATATGGCTCTATCTTATCTTGTCAAGTGTCCAAAAAAGCGTACACCAATTCTCTTTTATATTTCACAAGTACCGACGCAAATCCGGGCTTGAAGATAAGTGACACGGCATATATAATGTATATAATTTTGAAAAATTTCTGCCATATAAACATGGCACCAAGGAGGAAATATGTACTACGGCGCACTTGAAGCCGGTGGCACCAAGATGGTTTGTGCCATAGGCGATGCAGACAAGAATATAATAGACAGAATATCCATACCGACGGGCACACCTGACCAGTCCGTGCCTGCCATGATAGATTACTTTAAGAAATATGACATATCCGCTCTCGGAATCGGTACATTTGGCCCGGCCGACATCAATCCTAATTCCCCTACCTACGGCTCCATCATGAGGAGTCCCAAGAAAGATTGGGAGGGATTCAGCCTTTACAAAGCATTTACGGATGCGCTTGGCTGCCTGGTTGTGGTGGACACAGACGTAAACGCAGCAGCCTGGGGTGAATACCTGTATGGAGCACTGAAAGGACTCAACTCGGGAATGTACCTCACTGTTGGAACCGGCATCGGCGGCGGTATAATATCCGATGGCAGACTCATTCACGGCATGGAACACCCGGAGACAGGCCACATCCTCATCCCTAGACGAACCGGAGATGATATACCATGTACCTGCCGATTCCACCAGAGCTGTGTAGAGGGTCTTGCATCCGGCCCTATGCTTGAGCGCAGAACCGGAATGAAAGGCAAAGACATCCCAGCCGACTCACCGGTATGGGATCTTGAAGCATTTTATATAGCTGAGGCACTGGTCAACTACACCATGTGCTACTCAGTTGAGAGGATCGTCCTTGGCGGCGGAGTCATGGACAACAAATTCCTGTTCCCTATGATCCGCAATTACTACACTGAACTGCTGTCGGGTTACATTGACATGCCACAGGTCAAGGACACCGACACATACATTGTTCCCGCAGGGCTCGAGGGAAATCAGGGCATCATAGGTGCTATGAACCTGTTCTGATACACACATTTGTCCACAAAAAAACAGTTTCACCGATCGACTGGTGAAACTGTTTTTTCTTTTCTATGCTGTTGCCTTCTCGTACTCCTCAAAGGTCTTATCCATTATAACCTTGTACTTGCCATACTCGGTCTTGTTGTAGAAGCACTCCTCTGAAAGACTCTTGATACCAAACTCCTCGAACCACTCTTCCTTAAGCTTGTTGAACAGAACCTCCTTCTTTGGTCCTGTGATGGTCTCCAGATGCCACAGACTGAAATGCAGTGCATAGTTGATGTAATCCTGCTCATACTCCCAGAAATTGCCGTGGGCTTCAAGCGCCGCCTTGAGTGCCACAAGAGCCTCGTGGAAGCACTGCCATGACTTCTCTCTGGTGTTGGACAATGACTTTGGATTGTTTCTTCTCTGGTGTGCAAGCACCTCGTCCACTATCTCTATATTTGTTGCAAATGCTATCGCTGAAAATACGAACAGCATATCATTCGAAGTTCTGAGCTGCTGGAATCGGAAATGGTTCTCCTCAACATATTCCCTGCTGAAGAGCTTATCCCAAGCCCATCCCACAAATACCTTGAATATATTTCCCGTGAAATTACGAAAATACATTGGTCTGTACGGTGGAAGCTCCTTCTCGTGAAGTGTCCATCTGACCTGAACAAATTCCTGAAGATCCTCTCTATACTGATCTGATCTGAACACAACTACCTGAGCTCTGGTCTCGTGAGCCTTGCTCCATGCCTTTTCCAGCATGTCCGGCTCAAAGAAATCATCGGAATCCAGAAATGAAAGATACTCTCCGGTCGCGATCTCAAGACCTTTGTTTCTCGCTGCCCCGGCTCCGGCATTTGCCTGCTGTATAACCTTTACACGCTGATCCTTCGCCTCATATTCCTTCAATATCGCCAGAGAATCATCTGTGGAGCCATCATCCACGCAAATGATCTCTATATCCTTAAGTGTCTGACCCACTATGCTGTCCATGCACTGGCGCAGATAATCAGACACATTGTAAACAGGAAGAATAACTGATACCTTTGTACCCATAGCTTTACCTCTATTTGTTTCGACTAAATAAACTCTTGATCTTTCTAGGTATGAACATAATGACCGCACCGATCCTGAATGTAGGTGTCTTCTTCACTCTGTCCAGATCTGCACGGGTCTGATGAACCAGACCACGGAGTCTCCTGACTTCTCTCTCAAGCTTGCGCTCACGATCTGTACATGCGATTCTTGTATAATAGTAATCGTCAGGGGACTTGATGATAAACTGGATGTTCGCCCACTCAAGCTTTGTAAATATAGTCTGATCAATCTCCTGCATCTCCATTGCTCTCTTGAACTCGGAGCTGTATCTTCTTATATAATCCTTCTTGAATTCAGGTCCGATTCTCCTGATCGTCTCGTTGTAATTGTGGTATTTCTTGAGCCAGTATACGCCTCTGAAACGCTCCCAGATCTCGGGATCCTTTACAAGTATATCTCTGATGTGATCATACTCAACATTGACACAGTATACCTTCTCTCTGCTGTGAACAGATGAATTCGGGTTATCTCTGCGGTTCATATAATATGGCTTGTTCACTATCATAGCTCTCTTGGCATATATAAATGTCTGGAACCAGAAACCATTGTCCTGGAATGATGCTCCCGGAGTCTCGTTGTGTCTGATATGATACTCCTCTATGAAGCTTCTCTTGTAAATTCCACTCCATGTGTTCATAATGAAACGGATCGCACTTGGTGTCTCGCTTGGATTGAACACAACATTATAATCCTCTGCATTCGGTGACAAGTGGTTGTACACCAAAGTCATGTTGCCATTGTCATCGTTGCGCTTAAATCTATAGAAATCTGCCTTTACAAGGTCAAGGTCGTTCTCAACCGCCTTGTTGTACAGTTCCTCATACATATTAAGTGGCACAAAATCGTCAGGCTCAACTATACCAATATACTCACCTGTAGCCTTATCAAGACCGATATTCATGCCTATTCCATAACCGCCATTTTCCTTGTCAACAATAATGATACGGTCGTCTTTCTCCGCATATCCCTTTAATATTTCAAGTGAACTATCTGTAGATCCGTCATTGATACATATGATCTCTATATCCTTCAATGTCTGATTTACAACACTATCCATACACTCCACCAGATACATCTCTACGTTATATGTTGGAATGATGATTGAAACCTTTGCCATCTTTCTTCTCCCATAAAATTTTATCACAATGTTAATATGTGCTATAATGCACAATTCATGGGCATTATAGCACATACTATATATATTATGCAATTTTTGATTTTATTTATTTATAAGCTATGCAAATAAGGCAAAATATGCAAGAACTATAACTCCGAGCACGATCCTGTACCAGCCAAATATCTTGAAGTCATGCTTCTTGATGTAGCTCATCAGGAACTTGATGACAACAATGGATACAAGGTATGCAACGACACAACCTATAATAAGTATAGCGAACTCAGCACTTGTAAATGACAGTCCGAATTTGATCATCTTCAGAGCACTGAGTCCGAACATAACCGGAACCGCAAGGAAGAATGTGAACTCCGCTGCTGCCACTCTTGATACACCGATGAGCAGAGCGCCTATGATGGTGGCACCTGAACGGGATGTACCCGGTATGATGGAGAGCACCTGAAACATACCTATAAGAAATGCTGTCTTGTATGTTATGTCGTTCAGCGTCTCAACCTTCGGTGTTCTGGTCTTGTTCCAGTTCTCAATCACAATAAATGCTATTCCATAGAAAATAAGGGCAATCGCTATGACAACCGCTGTGTGCAAATGCGCCTCTATGTAATTATCAAACAGTATCGTAACTATCGCTCCAGGTATACATGCAACAACTGTCTTGAACCACATACTCCAGGTATCTTTCTTCATGACAGGCTGTGTCTTGTCTTTGAGCTGGAAAGGCCACATCTTATTCCAGAATATGGTCACGACAGCAAGTATCGCTCCAAGCTGTATCACCACGAAAAACATTTCCTTGAAATCAGTGCTCGCATTCAGTGAGATAAATTCATCCACAAGAAGCATATGTCCTGTGCTACTGATCGGGAGCCACTCTGTGACTCCTTCCACGATACCAAGGAATACTACCTTAAGTATCTCGATAAAACTTAATGCCATCTCTTCTCTCTCCTTTTAACTTCATTATGAGTATTCTATATTCACAGCGGATATCTGACTCCATCCGGCTGCGGTCTCTATGATAACATATTCTCACTCGTTGTACATCATTCTACAGAAAGCTTTTGAAAATGTTATGTATGAGTTTATCTTCTGTCTATAATTTGCATATATCCGGTATCTCAGCACCCCAGATGTCAACCAGCTTATCCACCGAAAACGCAGCATTTGCCGGGCTTGTGGACGGAAGTACAACAGGTTCTATGCCAAGTATCTTCTGCTGATATTTTGCATAATACTTTCCTGAGGTCTTGCCGTTGCATATCACTTTTGTGACCTTGGAAGCTTCCACTATCTTCGACAGATCCGTGGGCGTAACATTCTTTATACTGCTGTCGCTTGAACCTATGATGTCACAACTGTAGATCGCATCCCACAGGGCTATGTGGTGTGCATGCAGCATGGCTTTCTTCTCATCTATGGTCACCGGAAGTTTCTCGCCAAGCACTCTGCTGATGACCTTCCAGAATCTGTTCTGCGGATGTCCGTAGAAGAACATCTGCTCCCTGGACTTCACCGATGGCAGGCTTCCCAGTATGAGTATCCTTGATTTCTCGTCGTATAGTGGGGGAAATGGATGTACTATATGTTCATATCTGTCCTCTGTCAATCTTCTCACCTCTCAGATAATATTCAAATAACTTTTTCCATTTTTCTGGTACATTGTACGCCACCTGCCGGTTATTTTTCAATTAAATTCTTGCTTTTGCAGCTATGTTTTAAGTCATGTCCACATTATTTAATTTACTTCCAAATGATATTCATGTATATTAATTAAGTTAACGTAATTTACGGACTATGAGAGAGATCCGCCAATGCGGTAACGAACACATTTGGGAGGAATTATACATGAAAAAGAGAGAATCTTTTAACAACAAATGGGGCTTCATCCTGGCCTGCATCGGCTCTGCCGTGGGCATGGGCAACATCTGGATGTTCCCTACAAGAGTCTCCATATACGGCGGCGGATCCTATCTCATACCATATTTTATATTTGTGGTACTCATCGGATTCACCGGAGTTATCGGAGAGATGAGCTTCGGACGAGCTACAAGATCCGGTCCAATCGATGCATTTGGAATCGCCATGGAGAAAAAGGGCAAGCGAAAGCTCGGTGAACTGCTGGGCGGCATACCTGTGCTCGGCGCACTGGCAATGGCCATCGGATACACGGTCGTCATGGGCTGGATACTGAAATACATGATCGGAGCTTTCACCGGAAGCACACTGTCACCGGAGGATATAGACGGCTTTGCTTCAAGCTTCGGCGGAATGGCATCTTCATTTGGCAACAATGCATGGCAGATCATTGCACTTGCCATCGGAATCACCATCCTTATGTTCGGCGTGGGCAACGGTATTGAGAAGGCCAACAAGGTCCTGATGCCGGCGTTCTTCGTATTGTTCATCATCCTGGCCATATATGCGGCATGCCAGCCGGGAGCCATAGAGGGATACAAATACATCTTCCGAATAGAGCCAAAGGTACTTGCAGATCCAAAGACATGGATATTTGCGCTGGGACAGGCATTCTTCTCACTCTCAGTTGCGGGAAACGGAACTCTGATATACGGCTCATATCTGCCAGACGATGAGGATATACCGGAGGCTGCCGGACGTGTTGCACTTTTCGATACGATTGCTGCCATGCTTGCCGCACTGGTAATCATACCTGCCATGGCAACTGCCGGAGCACAGCTCAACCAGGGCGGCCCGGGATTGCTGTTCATCTATCTGCCATGCCTGTTCAAGTCCATGCCTGGCGGTTATATTGTTGCCATACTCTTCTTTGTGGCTGTGTTCATGGCGGGACTGTCATCACTAATCAACCTGTACGAAGCACCAATCGCAACGGTGCAGGAGAAGCTTGGAGTTGGCAGAAAACCTGCATGTGCCATCATCGGTGTCATAGCAGTTGTGGTATCCATCTGTATACAGGGTATCGTATCTGACTGGATGGATGTACTGTCCATCTACATCTGCCCACTTGGCGCAGGACTTGCCGGAATCATGTTCTTCTGGGTATGTGGCAAGAAATATGTTGAGACACAGGTCAACACCGGAAGGGAAAAGAAGTTCACAGAGAAGTTCGTGCCTATATGCAAATACATCTACTGTCCTGTATGTCTCCTTGTATTGATACTTGGTATCCTTCTCGGAGGCATCGGCTAGACAGACATTTCAATATAATTAATAAAAAGCAGTCTGACGGATCATCACCATGTATAACACTGGCGATGTCCGCAGACTGCTTTTTACTTACTGTATCATTATCTCTTTAATCGTGTATCTTATTGTGTTTAATGTCTGTATCCCGCAATTATATGTAATGCCTTATCCTCATCAAGTGGCTTTGCTATGTGCTCATTCATGCCCGCCGCCTTGCACTTCTTCACATCCTCTGCGAATACATTTGCAGTCATGGCAATGATCGGAATGGTTCCGGCATCCTCAAGGTCTGAGCTTCTTATCTGCCTGGTGGCCTCAAGGCCATCCATCTCCGGCATCATCACATCCATGAGTATCACATCGAAGCTTCCAGCCGGATGTGATCTGTATATCTCAACAGCCTCACGGCCATTTGCCGCAGTTGTGGCAACAGCACCAGCCGTCTCCACCATAAATGTTGCTATCTCCATGTTGAGCGAATTGTCCTCAACCAGCAGTATCTTCATTCCATCAAGTCTGACTGCCTCGTGATCCTCTGGCTTCTCCGGCTCAACGACATCTGTACAGATCTCAAATGGTATCTTCATGGTAAATGTAGAACCCACACCCGGCTTACTATCAACCTCTATGCTTCCACCCATGAGGTCGAGAAGCTCCTTGGTAATAGCCATGCCAAGACCTGTTCCCTGATACTTTGTTCCCGCATCAGTGTGCTCCCTTGAAAATGGCTCAAACAGGTGGCTGATGAACTCCTGGCTCATTCCAACTCCTGTGTCAGCTATCCTGAACACATAATTGGAATGCCTGCCGTCTACAGGTATCTCGTCCATCCACGCCTCTACCGTTCCGCCCGGCTTGTTGTACTTGATGGCATTTGTCAGTATATTGAGAGAGATCCGCTGAAGATGAAGCGGACTGCCTATAACCATGTTGTGCTTTATATTGAAATGAGCACCCGTAAGCTTCACATCGTTCTCCTGTGCCATGACCAGGATTGGATCATATCCACTTCTCAAAACCTTTATTATGTCAAACGGTTCACTGGTGAGCTCCGTTCTTCCGCTCTCAAGTCTGCTCATATCAAGCACATCGTTGATGAGCAGTTCAAGCTGTTTTCCAGCATCATCTATCTTGGAC
>NZ_JBEHVV010000001.1:0-77457 GCF_040227395.1 Coprococcus sp. RTP21428st1_C9_RTP21428_210409 | reverse complement strand
CGCTTGGCCTCTTCGTAAGCTTCGGCAAGCAGCTTCTGGGCACGGATCTCCTCCTTCTTCTCCTCGTCGATCTCCTGAACACCTATGAGTATACGGGTGAGTTCACTCTCCTCATCCGTCCTGACTGGAATCGCCGTTATACGGCACCAGCCATATAAAGTGTCCCGGAAATCCTTACTGACGCTCTTCTCCGTCCTGAGTTTCTCCGCCAGCCTGTCCAGATTGTAGAATCTGCGCATCTGCTCACGATCCTCTTCAACCACACAGTCATTTATCACATTTTCTATTGTCTTTCCTGCTTCGTAATCCGCATTCTGTGCCGGCTTTCTGAAGGTATCACCTTCCTTGATAACCCGCACCTTACCGGTCTGAAGATTGAATATCCACACAATAAAATATATGCTGCTAACAGCCTCGATAACCGAATCCTGCTCCCGGAGTTCCTCCTTGTGAGCCTGTTCCGCATTGCGCACAGCGGTTATATCCTGATGGTAGCCTCTGACTTTGATGCCATCGGTAAAACTCCTGTCCCGAACACCGCCACATCTTATGTGCAACAGTCCTCTGGTTGGATGCATCCAGGTATATATAACCTCAGCCTTGCCGTCGCGTCTTATGGTCTCCATGTATTCAGCGGTGGCCTGCTGTGACTCCTCAGTAATGCCTGCTATCCACTTTACATATCTATCTTCAGGCGACAGATCATCAGTCGTTCCAAGAAGAGCGTTCATCTTCTTGTTCGCATACAGCATGGATCTGCCGTCGTTCATGAGCACCATGGTCCACATACCAATACCGGCCCCGGCCAGGGTCTCTTCTATCTCACTCTGTACCTTTTTCTCCTGTTCCTCAGCGCTCTGATTAGCTTCATTTTCCGTCATTATATCAATCCTTTTTCCATATACTTTTCTATAAATATTTGTACCATATAACGACAGATTTTACCAGTTAAGTAACTCAACTATTATAAAGATTATTCATCATCTTCATCCAGTCCGAAGCCTTCCTCCAGAAAACGGTTCCACTCGGCATTGTTGCTCTCAAGCTGCTTCTTCTGCATGATACGGTTCCGGTCTGCGAGAATGGACAACATCTCATCCACAATCTCCTCAAGAGGCAGCTCCTGATAATGCGACAGATAGCCCATCATCCTGCCCGCCGTAAAATCCGTATTCAGATTCTTTGATATGAGATCACAGAACTCCTCGGGATATCCCCGGTCAAGCATCATCTCATAGAGCTCCATGCTCATCTCTGATCTTGGTTTCATCAGTCTTTCTCCCAATCACAAAATTTGCCACGATCGTAAATACCGCACTGATTATCAGCTCCGTGTAATATCCCAGACCTCTGCTGAGTATCATACCCGGCAGCAACAATTTGCTTCCAAATATCGGCAAAAACATCTCCATGAACAGCTTCTCACTGATTCCCATACCACCTGGAAGTGGAAGCATATCGACCGCAACAGCTATAGCTCCCTGCATCAGTATGATAAGTCCTGCAGATGCCCCCGCAAGTCCGAATGCCTTGTACACAAACCATGTCGCTGCAAATAGTGAGAATCTTTGCACAACTGTTATAATGAACACTACCACCAGCATCCCGAAATGTCCCATCATATAATCCGCAGTCTGGTTGTATTTCTCCATCGATGCTGCAAGCTTTTCCTCACGGGACTTCTTGTGTCTCAGGAGTCTCATCTTCTCAAGAAGTCTGCTGCCCTTCACAACAAATGCCTTGGCAAGTGACGGATGGAATGCGAACAGCACCATACCTGCCACACACACCACGTTCAGCACAAGTCCCAGATAGAACACCCACTGCACATCATCTATATAAGTATGTATAAACTTCTGTCCAAATATAGCGATTCCAAGTCCAAGTAGCACCAGTACCAGCTTGTACGTGATCGTCACTATGAGCAGTACCTGTGTGGACACCGGGATCGGTATCTTCTTTTTCTTCATATAATATATCTGCGCAGGCTGTCCGCCTGATGCAGATGGTGTAATACAGCTAAAGAAGAATCCAACCGACGAGAACAGGAAACAGGTTCCCCTGCCTACCTTCACTCCAAGATTTCGCATCATATAATGAATGATAATTGATTCTCCCCATATAAATACCACAACACATACCACTCCCGGTATGAGCCACCAAGGATTCACCGTCTGAAGTATATCAGATATCTGTCCTATATCCTCGCCGTGAAACACTCCGTATATCGTTCCGGCAAATATGAGAACCAGGAACAATACGTTGAACACCATCTTTTTCTTATTTCCCATTTAGCTTACTATCCTTTTCATAACTGGGGCAATACCCCTTTAAATACAGCGTGAACGTCATGCACAATGCTAGTATATCATGGATCATTCAATTAAATGGCAAAAAAGGGTGGTTTTTACTTTAATTATTTGTAATGTGAGTTTTATGTGGCATACACATTCTATTTTTCACTGTTCAGGATCGGCAGATTCTGGCTCTCCTCCCAGAGAGTCGCAACCACGGTTCCATCCTTGTGACAATACACAATCTTATTTATAACTCTTGGCTCCTCATCGCCATAGTATATATCTGAACTGCCTGTATCCTCATGTTCTGTCTGAGGGACAGCCGCGCCCTCTCTATATCCTCCAAAGCTCTGATACGCCTCACTTGACATCCACGACCTTGCATTTCCAAATATATCAAGTGATGTCAGCCCCTGCTCCCCGAGATAGAATTTGAATACGCCGCTATCCTCAACCGACTCAGATATGAAATCATACTCCGCAGCCCCCATAAGTGCAGCCTGTGACTCTGACCGGTTATTTACCGCGTCAACGTCCACCTGCTCCCGGTTCTGTTTGCCCGCATATGTAAAGTATGTATTCTTGGCTATCTGACAGAGCCAGACCTTTATATCACAGTCTCCTTTGAACCGATCCACAGCTTTTATCGCTTTAACAAATGTCTCCTGTGTTATGTCTTCGGCTATGTGGGGATTCTTAGACAGTGCCAGCACAAAACGATATACGTCTTTGTAGTACTTTTCGTATATTTCTTCTATTCCATTTTTTTCTTTTCCTGACGCCAAGTTTTTTACCTCCCTTCACATATAAGACCAGTATAATTGAAAAACGTTACAAAAGGAGCAGACGCATGTAAGGCGCTTCGCGCGACGTCTGCGTACTTCACAAGGAATCCTCCCACTTACGTGGGTCCCTCCTTATGAAAATAAAATGCTGTGAATTTCGAAAATTCTTCACAGCATTTTTCATCGTTTATATTTTGTCAGATTTTCTTCTCTTTGACTAGAAACTGTGGCCACCGCCACCTCCACCGATGCCTCCGCCTCCAAAGCCGCCTCCACCAATTCCGCCATGGCCGCCGGAACCGGATCTTGTACTTCTCGTTTCAGTGAGCATATCATATTTATGATTCATATTATATGAAACCTTTGTGCCGGTAAGTAGATTTTTTGTCCCCATGTCATATACCTTTGACGTCTTCTTCAGCAGAAGATAATTAAGCAATATAGAAAATATTATTGCAAGGAGTATGTTGCTGATATGCTTCATGGGACGGCTTATCTGCTCTCCTACCAGCAGCATATTTATCTGCTTGAATGCCTCATTTGCGCACTCAAAATATTTCTCTTCACTTGCATATTCATAGACATTGTCTGTTATCGTATACGCATTTGTCTTGGTGATGATCTTATACGGTTCGCCATAAGAATAGATGTATATCTGTCTATTATACAAATCAATGAGGAACATAACACCATCCAGGGTGCCCAATTCCCTTTTGTAGGATGACTCAGCATGGTACGCTGAAGAATGGAATGCAAATTCCGATATCTCGCATAATACATTACAATAACGGGCTGTCTCCTGCATAGTCTCCATCAGTTGTTCTTCCTGACTTTTAGTCAACACATCTGCATAGTCCTTGATTATCACTTTATGGTGGTAACTGTACGAATCATCCTGATCCTTCTCAGATGCGTGAACATGTACTGCACAATCAGACCCCACAACCAGAAACGACAGCATGATCATCACAGTGATCATCACTCTGGCAATTACCGCTCTACGCACGATGATCACCTCCCTTGTACTCAAACTGTGGAAGTGGTCTTGTGGACATCCGGTTGTGGCTGATCACCAGATCTATAAGCGTCAGAATGGTTGCAGCACACACCAGGAGCACGCATCCATAATAATACTTGTCCATAACCGGTTTTATCAACACGACCGCTACAGAAAGAATGGTGGCAAATGCAATAAATAATCCCATGACGCCACTTTTTCTTTTTACTCTCCTCACATTTACTATGCCTTTTACTGCGCCATAGATGGCAACCAGACACGAGATGCATGCCACAACATAACTGGCCTTTCCCATAATATCCCAGTTAAAAAGAAATGGATTTATATCAAACTTCAGGCATAATAATACTATCATGAACGCTATAAGCTGTATGACTTCAATGAAACAGGAAAACTTCACAAATGAAGTTATCTTATTTTTTAATTTTCTTTTTATGTTTTTTTGCGGCTTTTTTGTTTGTAGCTTTTTTGTTTGTAGCTTTTTCTTCCTGCCTCCACTTTTCTTTGCATTGAGTGTGTGCCTTGCAAAGAATCCCAGATCATTTTCATGTGTCTCTACATCCGCTATCTTCTCCATCTCATCGCAATATATCATGGTCACAAGCGCACCTATCGCAGATACAAATGCCAGCAGAACGCCAGGTCTCACCGTAAGAAATAAGTTCAGCAAAAAGTATAATGGAGCCACTCCTATCAGGCATCCCAGCAGGAACTTGCCGATATCAAGCGGTATGTCCGCAGCCACTTTTCCTGTGCTGCCATTTACCGCCGCATATGCAATACGTTTTCCGTTCTTGTACGACAAAAGCCACACCGGAAACAACCCAGTCTTTGCTCCAGTGATCTTTATATCCATCGTTTCTGACAATGGCTCCTCCGGTTCACCGATAGCATCGTATGTACATAGATGATGCTTTATCTTACTCATCATCACATCATACGCCATATCACCTGTCACCTGCGCTATCTTATCCCTGTACACACCATAATCCACATCCGGCAGATCCGCGTAGAACCCGCTCAAATATCCCATGGAAAATGGTTTCATATCCGCTGAGTCAAATGGTGCCACCTTACTGCTGAGATCATCCGGAAACAGCTATGATGCATCCATGGTTATATTCTCATAATGATTATCCGCAAAGCATCTTACATTATACGTATCCTTTATATTTTTTTAATGATAGTTCTACTTCAACAAGCAAGAGGACAGACCATCCGTCTGTCCTCTTATCTCTCTTCAAATTGAAATAATTTAATATTATTTGGTTAACCGATAATGTTGTTTTATCATTTTTCCTATGTATGATATCCAAGAATTTTTTGATGATATTGATAAAATATTACTTTCTCCCATCGCATTGTTTTGTACAGTTAAAAAAATATACTTATTATATTTTTTCTCTCTGTCATCAGTTAAGGTTAATTTAAAACTTAAGTAGATTCGGCTCTCTGATAAAATATTTTGCATCTGATTATTACACTCTAACAAAATCCTTATTAAAAATTCTTTTCCGTCCTCTATGGGTTTCTCTATCTTTATCCCTTTTCCCAGCCTTTCTGATGTTTCTACCTTTCCTTGTCTTACGGCATATATTCTTACATCCAAAAAATCAATACTTTTCCCATTTAGTTTTGTGGATACTTTCATACACAAAGGAATCCCTACACTACCTAAAGCATCTTCTTCTAATTCAACTTCCATTCCATAATATGGTCTATCTATATTATCATTTTCTCTTTCACACACATAAGCAAATGTGCTTTTTCTCTCAGTTGAATACCTTCTATATTTTTCTAAACTCAAACTATTTTCCACAACTGTAAAATTATATACACATCTTTTTTCTGCTAATTTTTGTTCCATCAAAGAATACAAGACTAACAAAGTTGAAAGAGTTATATCCAATGATGTCAGAAAATTACTTAATTGTGCATCTGTTACTTTAATTTTATCAGCTATTCCAGACGAAATATATGGAAAAAACTGTACTACTAAAGTTACAAAAATAAATATAACTAGTATATTTCGTATAGTTCTAATCGATTTAGGCATTTAATTTCCTCTCTTCTTATCCTTTCAAAGAATTTCCACTATACTCACTCAAGGGATATATCGTAATCCCCAAGTTCAATGAGGACAATAATTTTATAGCAGTATCTAAAGTTGTTGGTTGCTGTACTTTTTCAATTTTCGCAATCATCGTACGATTAACACCACTCTTATCTTGCAATTGCTTTTGAGTTAATTTTAATCGTTTTCTCTGGCAGTATATATTTTTAGAAAATTGACCTTGAAAATCTGCTGCATAATAATCGCTTAATTTTGGTAAAAACTTTTCGTCCTGTTCTTGGGAATTTTTCTTTAAATAATATGTTATAAATTTTTCATTGTAATCTCTTTGTTTTTCTAATGAAATCGTCAAATAATAATACGTCTTCCATCTTGATAAAATCAAGGCATTTTCTTGCCTATTATAACATTTCCTTTTACTATTTTGATCCTCCTCTTTTATTGCAAAAAATCTTTTAGATGCCGAACTATAATTGTCAATCAAGTCATAAAAATTTACATATTGATACACGGTTTGCTCTTTTCGATTTAATACTTCTGACATATCTTGCAAATCCAATTCATATGCTTGTGTACTATATTCTAAAAGTTCTTTCTTTAAAGTTAAAAATTTATCCGCAATATCATTGTCATCGTCTTCTAGAAGGTTATCAATCATCTTCATTTGTTCTTTTAATAATGTCTGTAAGCTTTCTACATAAGCTTTGTATCTATGAAGCATAGCTTCTTTCCTTTGCTTCTCTCTTTTTTTTCTCAACTTAGAACTAAATATGCAAATCACCTGTTCTCTAATTTGACTTATAATTTTATCATTGTCGTCATTATTTTTACCAACATTATCAATTGTATCAAATAAATCAACCATTGAAAGTTCATTCATTGAGTTTTTATCTCTCAAATCGTTCATAAGTATCCTCCTTTTCTTCTAAATGACAGTCCATCATTACATGAACTGTCATTCTCTATATTCTATTTTATAATTGATTACCTTGAATACCATTGACATATATCTATTTTCACCTAATAACCTATGCCGCCGTTCTCAAATCATATATCAATAAGATTGGCGTAATTTTTCGAAAAAAAACTCTAATATCTATTTCTAACGGCTTTAAATATAATTCTTGTGTTTCATCGTCCTTATAAATAAATGTTCGACAAAAACCTTGTAATATAATATAGTCCCTATTTCCGAATTCCTTTAAAGCCAAAATACACTGTCTTTCTAAATTTTGTTTTAACCTTTCATTCTGTGCCGGAGTAATCACAATATCTTGGTGCTCTGAATAAAATTCTTCTTCACTCAATATCGTCCCGTCCCTACGTCCATACTCAAAAGGCATACAATCAGCTATCATACTATTTCCCCTTTCGCCTGCGGTCGTAATATTCACTTTAGTTACATTTACATTATATCAAATTTCATTTAGATGTCAACATTATCAGGTTGAATATGATGCACATTGTGAATGTTATTCACATTTTTTCATTCTAGAAATAGCATGTTTTCTCTTTTCAGTATTACCTCATTTATGAATTATAAACATACATCCAAAGTAATATCATATTAGATTTTTAATTTGCTCTTTTCATATAGATTAACTGAATTCTAAATCTGCAATACGAATATAGGTTCCACAAATTAGCTTTAAGTGGGAAATCTTTTCTATAAATAAATTTGGTCTTAAATGGAATTTGATGGCAATGACACCATTCCTGTATTTGTTTCAATCTCACACTTTCCCCTGCATCGATCCTATTTACTAGACATTGTCTCTTAAAATCATCTATTCCAGCTCTAAAAAATAAATAAAATAATACATTATAATATCTAATCAGTACAGCCTCTTTTGTTATTTTTTCCTCTGACCTCATATACACTTTCCACCTTTCACTGTATATCCAGTTCTATTTATCCACATATTTTTACTCTATACACCTTATACCCACCCCATAATAGGGGGTTAATATTCACACAAGTACCAGCAAAAATCCTCCCACTGCAACCATAATCTTTTTTATGGATAGTGCCATTTTGTTGACAAACAAGTCCTTAACCAGCTTTGCAAAACTGTCCTGTTGTTCCCCTTCTGCTTTCATCTTATCAAGAAAGAACTTGATCTTTCGGTTTCTGCTGTTTCTCTGGGCATCCATCTTATCAATCTTATCTCCAACCGCCTTACCCACAGCAATACCAATCAGAGGAGCATACGGACCTGTCTCTGCTCCGGCTGCTGTTCCTGCAACAGTGGTTCCAACTTTTGCTGCTACTTTTGCACCTTCCTTTGCAGCTGCCTTGGCAGTATCTTTGGGTGCCTCCTTTGCAGCGGTCTTAGCAGTTTCTTTTGCTGTTTTCTTGGCAAGCTTCTTTCCGGCTTCCACTTTTTTAATCCGCTTTCTTTTCTCAGCCAGTGCCTTTCGTCTGAAAAGTTCTGCTCCCCTGGATGCAGTTCCCGTTACCGGTCTTGTTGCAACATAAGCAATATTTGCCGCATCCCTGACTTCCTCACCGCCTTCCATCTGACTTAACGCCGTCTGTGCCCCGGCTGCGCCTGCAACCTTAATGGAAGAATTCTTTGTCTTAATGGACTGTTTGGATTCCTTTAATGCTGCCCGGTACTGCCTGAACATTCCATTCTTTGCATTATCAACTGGATGAATCGTACTCCTCCGAAACTTCTTGTTTTCAGTAGTTGCGATCTTCGACCCTTTAATCTTCGGACTGCGGTCAACCGTGTAAATGTTGGAAGCTTTGATGGAAGCTTTCTTTGGTTCATGTGTATGAAGCTTTGCTATCTTCTTGGTATGAATCACCATAGGCTTGTCATCGACCTTTTTGATTTTCAATTTTCTCACCTTCTTTCTACATCCATTACCCCAAAAAGGGTAAAAAAATAGCCATCCGGATGGTTAGTCCAAATGGCTTATGTAAATTGTTTTTGTTGCTATTTTACACACATATCTATATTCATAATTAATCTTGTTATTTGGGTTCATCCTTGTTTTCTTCACACTCTAACATTTCGAAATCCGCTATTAACATAGCATGATCTGGTACTCCTGAACCAAACGGAATTGTCCAAGTAACAGTTCTTATTTGCGAATTATATACTTGAAAATCCTCCCCATGTAGATATATATCAGAATTACATTTTGCAAAATTTCTACAATAATGAACATCATTTACTTCAATTCCTTTAGAGACAAGAAAATAATCTTCTTGAAATAAAATATAATTATTTTTTTGGTATATGCTCGACCCGTTGCTAGAATCAGGTGTCTTTCTAATGCAATTATTATTTTTTGCTATGGAATCTATTACACCTAAGCTCCATTTATCTCTCCACTGACAACTTTTATAATCAGACTTATTATTGTTAAAATCACCACCAATAATACAATATTTGTAATCAGAAAATTGTTTACCAATTAAATCCATCACATTTTCTAATTGTTTTTTTCTCTTCAAATAATCATTGTTAAATAATTTAATTCTTAATCCAGCAACTATAAATTTTATGCCCATCCAATTTAGTGGAACAATTAAAACTTCAGGCATATCATCAATTGCTAGAGGTTTTTCAATCTTGTCTCTATCTATCCCAAATTTATCATCTTTCCATGCAATCAAAACATCATTTTGTTTGCAAGCATCATTATTTGTAACCGCACAATCAAACCCATTTTTTTTAAGTTTACTTTCAACATCTATATAATTTCTTGTTTTTGCAAATTCAGTAAATATAAATATATCTGGATTATTCTTAATAACTTCATCAACAACAAATCCTGGAATTAAATTTTTATTCGATATGTTTGTGGCTTGATTTATATTCCATTCAAGTATATGCATTATTTTGTTCTCCTTTTTCTTTATCCCCCCATAAATAAACAATTGATTCAATATCAAATCTTAATTTCGATATCTAAAGTAATTATTATTTATAGAACACCTTCATCATAATATCACCAAAATTGTTACTAACCCTATTATCCCCAATTCCATTTCGATGCGCCCAATAGAGATTACTAAGTGCCTTTTTATTAAGATGCTCTATTGTCTTTTTATTAAAATAAATATTTTTTGAATTTGAGATAATGTGTTCTGTTATACGTTTTAAATTTTTTCTTTCGGGTTTTTTTAAATAATTCTCAACCAATTCACATATTTCTTGATCACCATATTTTTTATCAGGATAAAACGAAATAATAATATATGGTTTAGATGCGTTTATTACATTAACTAAACACCCATCAATAATCTCTGATAATGAATATTCAACTCTATTATATTTTAATGAAATGTACTTTGTTACTAGCTTTGAAGATACTCTAGATTCTTTCATCTGCTTAATATCATAAATCAATCTATTAGCTAATTCTAAATATGGTTCCATTAAACTTAATTTAATTTCATAGTCTTCAAAATAACGAGAATAATTCGGACTATCATATACAACATCTACATTTTCTTTAACTAATTCAGCCAAATAGTCTATTTCAAATGCAATATCATATATTTCAAACGTAATTGCCTTTAATGCATATTCAAGATTTTGAATTTCTGTCTGAGTGTATTCTTTACACCCATCCTTTTCAATGTCTTCAAACAACAATTCATCATGCGTTTTACAAAATGAAACTGTTATACTTGCTTTATCAACATCAACATCATTAAACCTTTCATCATAACCCTTATTTGTATCATTAATCATTACATAATCATCTATTTGTTTCACATAATTATTATCTCCATTACATAAATTTTTCAAAACAACTCCTTTAGAAAGAGTATGAGAATATCTGATATTATCTTTAGAACAATTTCCATAAATATTACATGCTAAACAATATGAAAAATTCTTTTTTACAATATCTTTTTTATAAACTTTTCTACTAGTTAGTTTTGAATATTTTCTTCCATATAAACATTCTAGTTCATAATTAATTCCACTATTTTCTTTGTTACATTTACTTTCTTCAATCTCATCTTTACAACATTCTTTGTACATCTTTCCTGATAAACAAACACAGGGGGCTGTATCCTTTGGTCGATGTTTTTCGTCAAATTTTGGATACCTATTCATATCAAATATTTCGCTATATGTTTTCATTTTTCTCTCACCATAAATATTTATTTCTAATAATGTGAATATCGTCTGTAAAGTACAGTTTACCTCACAGACGATATTGTACCATAAAATACATAGTACTTCATTAAGAAAACCAGTTGCTTATTTCACAGCTATTTTTTTAGCCCTCTGTTCCACAATCTTCTCATGGATGTTGGTATTATACAGCTTATAAAGGCTCGTATCCTTTCCAATCTGATTATCAAACGGAATAACCACATTACCACACTTTAACAGTCCCATACCAGACTGGCTGTTTGTTACGAAGCGGAGCTGTGCATCTGACACTCCAATAACCTCTGCCATTTTGAAACTATCAGTATTTGCCTGTTTAAGAAGTGCCACAAACTCGCTGTTTGCCAGCATTGTAGTTGCAGTATAGTTCTGGAGAAGATCCACGACATTCTGCGTGATACCTGTGCAAAGACCGCCCTGCTTTCTTACTTTCTTCCAAAGCTGCTGTAAATACTTCGCAGAGTATTCAGAATTAAGTAAGACATGGAACTCGTCAATATAGAGCCATGTTGCCTTGCCCTTCTTTCCATTCTCCACAATTCTCTGCTGGATAGACTCCATGTCCTGCGCGGATTCAATGTCATACTCTTCAAGGAGCTGACGAATGATATTTCTTTTTCCTTCAGTCATTTGTACTTTGTGTACCGGTTTCTTTTCTCTTGCCATAAAATAAGGCCTCCTATGATTTTATATTTTATCATAGAAGACCTTAAAATCATATTTACAGAAAAACTTTCACAGACTCGTAAAAAATTATCCAAATTAGTGAAACCTCGTGAATTATCAAACATAAGATGATAATATCTAATTAAACAGAAAGCACCCACTCCAAAGGTGGATGCTCCGAGTTTAGGTTAATGAATGTCCTTAAGGACACCGCCTATCCTGTTGGCAGACAGGATAGGCATTTTTATTTTCGTCTGCTCTTCCTCGAAGAGCTTTTCTCTTTATCGAGAAAGGCAAGCAACGCTACAATCAAGCTACCAAAGGACATCAACAATGCTAATATCCCAATGAAAATCGAAATGATCTCATAAGCCGTCATCGGCGCCACCTCTACGTCGCAAAATACTATTTAGCATCGGTTGCAATCGGAAAGTTCATTTCAACAATAAACTCTTTTTTTTCTATTTTTGCTTCAATCTCTCCATCCATCCGACTAACCAACTCCTTTGCAATAGATAGTCCCAATCCAGTAGATGTTTTACTTCTGGCAACATCTGCTTTATAAAATCGCTCAAATACCTGATCTATATTAATCTGTTCTGGATGTGTAACCTGATTGCTGATTCTAAGCACCGCCTGATTTTGATCACGTTCCAACACAATGCTAATCTTCTTTTCTCCATGATCCAGCCCATTTTTTATCACATTCTGGATAACACGGCGGAGTCCCTGCCTGTTTCCATGTATATACAACTGTTCTTCCGTAATCTGAATATCCGGCTGAATTTCCATTCTTACCCATTCATCATAGTATGAAAAAACTGTTTCTTTCAAAATCCGGTTCATACAGCACAATGTCAATTCCAAACTGTAAGATTCGTTTTTTAACTTTGTAAACATAAAAAGTTCTTCCAACATTTCATTCAGACTATGAATTCTTTCGTGGATAATGCTTAAATAACGTTTCTGATCCTCTATATTTTCACATTCTTCCATTAGCTGGAAATATCCGTCCAAAGATGTCAGTGGTGTGCGGATATCATGAGAAAGATTTGTATAAGTGTCCGCAATCAGAGCTTCTTTCTCCTGATAATGCTGCTTCTCTTTTCTTCGCAGTTCCAGAAGCTCATTCAACTTGTCAGAAAGCTTTCCTATTCCACCCACATCAAATTCATGGTTAATCAACATGTTACTGTCATGTTTCATCATAAACGCCAATTGGCGGCAGATGTCTTTCACCTGCCGCTGGTATTTCCACATAATAATAAATTGTAAGATAATAATTCCTGCTAATATCCCAATTACGATATACATCCGTTAAATATCCCTCTTTTGAAAAACAACGCTGCTTACTGATATCATCATAACGATGAACACTATTGCCACACCAAATGCCGCCAAACACTCATTTCCACTCGGATTCATAGGAAGCAGTGATAATTTTCCTGTTATCGTATACTTATAAATCTGGAAATTCTGAATTCCTATTTTTTGAATGGCACTATTGATCACCCCATACACAATGGTCATTACATTCATGCTAAGACAGACAGCAATGACCATGCTGATTACATTATTTTTCAAAATAATTGCAATCGCCATACAAATCAGCACAAGTGCATAATGAAGAGCCAGTTCAGTCACAAAATAAGATAAAATTGCCTTTGTATTTCCCCATTCCAATTCCCCGAAAACAATACCATTCGCCGCTGCCTGAAATAAGAATGCACCTGCCATTGTCAGTACCGTAAAGACAGCCAAGGCAATTGCTCTGGAAAAAATCAGAGTTCCTCTATTTCTAACCTGACCTCCTATATTCTTAATATATCCGCTACTGATATCCGCTGTTGAAAACAGAACAGTAAAAATCACCAAAAGCAGTGCATACAATTTTCCTTGGGAATTGGCAAAAAAGATATCATATACCGTCACCTTTTCTCCCGGCTCCGTAGGCAGCGTTACCATCATTCCCACATTAATATTATCCACAGTAGGTTCAGTAACCTGCTCCTGTTTCATGGCATCCTTTTCAGTCAAAAGCTCATAATCTGTCTTGCATAAAGATGTTGTAATCAATAATATTGCTGCCAGTACGATCCAGATTACATACATACTTTTGGTTTTAAGCATCCAGTATAAATTCATTTTTATTATATTAAGCATGATCCGCACCTCCCGTCAGATTCAGAAAATAAGTTTCCAGTTCTTCACTGGTTATGGAAATCCCTTTTACCGGAATTCCTGACTTTGCAAGTTCCATATTCAACGCTGCACTTTCATTCAATCGTTCAAAAATATGAATATGCTCTTTATCTGTTACCTGATAGTTGGTAAATCCCATAGAATCCAGCACCGGAATCGCCTGTTTCGGATGATCCAATGTCAACTCTATCCGTTCACTGCATCTTCTTATTAATTCTTCTCTTGTAATTTCCTGTAATAAACTTCCATTATGAATAATTCCATAATCAGTAGCAATCTTCGATAATTCCTCAAGAATATGACTGGAAATGCATATTGTCATATTCTTCTCTTTCTGAAGTCTCTGAATCGTATCCCGGATCTCTGCAATACCCTGTGGATCCAATCCATTGATTGGCTCATCAAGAACTAATAAATCTGGTTCTCCAACCAAAGCAAGACCAATTCCCAAACGCTGTTTCATTCCAAGTGAAAAATGTTTTGTTTTTTTCTTTCCCACATCCTCCAGACCGACAATTCTCAATATTTCTTCAATATAACTTTTTTTCTTTATTCCAAACAGCTTGCATTTGATATTCAGATTTTCATATGCAGTCATATTTCCATAAAGTCCCGGTGCCTCAATCAGACATCCTATCCGTGATCGAACTTTTTGCAAATCCTTTCCCTTGTATCCGAACATCTCGATTTCTCCACAAGTTGGCTTGGAAAGTCCACTGATCATCTTCAGACAAGTTGTCTTCCCAGCTCCATTCCGACCGATAAAACCATAAATAGCACCTTTTTTAATATGCATATTGACACTGTCCACAGCTTTATGGTGTCCATATTGCTTAGTCAAATTTCTTGTTTCCAATAACATTTCGCTCAAGTTTTTCATCTCCTTTTTCTTATCTGCATTTATCATAAAGGAATAATCCTAATCAAACGCAAATAAATAGTAAAAAAAGAGTAAAGATTATAGATGAAGACGATAACCGATTCCCCAGACTGTTTCAATATATTCCTCAGATGTAACTGTTTTTATCTTTTTACGAATATTGCTTATATGTACATCCAGAGTTTTTGTTTCACCCATATATGGTTCGTCCCACGCATATTCAAAAATGTCCTCTTTACTGAAAACCTGCTTCGGATTTCTGAGCAGTAATTCTAAAATCGCAAACTCCTGTCTTGTTATCTTAGGAAGTATTTTTCCACCAATGCTGACCTGAAAAGTAGCTTTGTTCAATACCATCTCTCTGAACGAAAGATTAGATTCTTTTATTTCCTTTTCTTCTGTATGACGAAGCTGTACCTGAATTCTTGCCAGTACCTCTCTGATTTCGAAAGGTTTCGTTATATAATCATCAGCCCCACTAGTTAAAACCTTTACCTTTTCATCCAAGCCATCTTTCGCAGTCAAAACAATAACCGGAAGATTTCCCTTTTTCCGTATTTCCTCCAGAACTGCTTCTCCTGTAATTCCCGGCAACATCAAATCCAGCAACACCAGTGCATAGCTATGCTCCTGCATATTCAAAAGCAGCTTTGCCTCAGTTCCGGAAAACGCCTGCTCACAGGAATAGCCTGCTTTGGATAATGCTTCCTGAAGCAGATTATTGATATTTGTATCATCTTCTACAATCAGTATTTTCTGCATGATAGTTCTCTCCTCTATTTTACACTGTGAAAACATTATTTTCTTGCATTATACGCTTTTCCCTTTTTTCCCGCAATTACTCCCCACAGATTCCCGGAATTCTCCAGTACATAACATACTTTTTGTTCCAGCTGAACTTATAATTTTCAGTATTCCTGTACTTTCAAGATGCATATATCACTTTTTCCTTACCATTATGCCTTTATTTCTCCATCAGTGCTTTCGCGCCCCTTGTCCCGCCCGCAAATAGAGCCAAACCAGAGCCATTTGATAAAACAAATGCCGGAAGTCCGCATAAATACAGGCTTTCGGCATTTCTGTCCGTTATTCAAACTCGCAGAATCTAGTTTGATTTTGGTTATTTCAATACGGTTATCTATACTGTTTTGTATTGATATTTTGCATCTTTTCCACACGTTATTTTTCGTTTCATATATTTCTGTCGGTTTGCTTGTCCACCTATGGAAATAATAATCTCCAAGCAATATTTCTGCAAGAAAAAGTTTTGTGGTACTAATCGTTAGTACCACGATTGTTTTCTATGTACTGAGCAAAATCAATTACCTTTACAGGCTTTTTCTTAGGAATAATCCTAACCGATCCATCACCTGCTCATCTCACGTATAGTATTCTTTTCACTTCCAGCTGTATTTCATCACTAAAGTCTGATAAATCATCATATGTAATTACATTCAGTCTAATGAAACGAACAATATCCCATATTGCCTCTGATTTACTCATCTCCATGATAACACCCGGATGACGCTTATCTTCTTTTATCCGTTTTTCAAGTTCCCAGAATTTCTCTGATGCAGGCTTTTTATCATCATTCAGAAAATTTGCATACTCTTTAACAAGACCTTCCATATAATTTTCCTGCCAGCCTGATAATCTTTCTCAAAATAATTTCCAATCCTTTCTGCTTATGTCCATGATTTTGAACCTCCTCAGTCTCATGTTAGCCTCAACAAACAGTGTCAAAAATAAGACCGATTTGAAATTGTACTCATACGAATCAGCCATAAATTCCGATTTTATCGCATTTTTGCCATATTATGTATTCTCTCCAAATCTTAAATCTCATTGAAAGCAATATCACTCTTTTAACGAGGCTTTAATTTTTTGTAATATTAAAAATCCTATAGATTGGGGGTAATTTCTTCTGTTTCTACATCCACACATTCGTTTTTCTCAACTATTTTCTCTCCGTCATTCGTTTGTAAATACTTCATATCATTAAGCTGTAAAATCACTGGTTGTTTTAGCCCGATACCTTTTCCAATAGCAATTGCGTGTCTTTCTTCCAATGTCGGCAAGGTATCCGAATAATCCTTACCAATATAATTTTCCAAGAAAGATTTTCCTGTATCATCAAATACTCTTAATGCAAAAATTGTATTGCATTGGTTCAATATACTCTTTGTTACATTTGCCGTACGCTGCGTAACTATAATGCAACCAAGTCCGTACTTTCTACCTTGTAAAATAACTTTTGCAGTGCCATTCGCATGAGAATTATCATCTTTTACTACAACTGAATTAAACTCCGGAGTCAATGAATGCGCTTCTTCATAAACAACACAACATCTCGCCTTATCTATTTGCCCTAAATCCATACACTTTTTAAGAACTATTTCAGAAATAATTTGAACCTTTTCAACCAAAGAGACATCCTTCAGCTCTGTAATTCTAAAATCAGTTGCAGCTTGTCTAACAATATATTTTTCAGGATTAAGTACCATCACAGATTTGTTATTAGCATCCATAAATCCAGACACTGCCGATTCCATCAGCTTTTTAAAATTCTCAACATTTCCCCACGAAGATTTTGAATCACTTGTACCTGTACGCATTGATTGTGACTCAAGTTCATCTATTTTCTCCTGCAGCAAATCACTTACTATTTGTGCTTCAGGAATATATTTGTACAAACCATTATCACTTGCATATTGATTTGTAATATCTAAACATATAACTTTTATTCCAGCGGCAACAATTTTTTTAATCAACTCGAACGTTAAACATGATTTTCCAACTCCTAATATTCCTAATACTGCCGTATTATGAGTTACAAGAGCATTAATATTCTTTATAGGTATACTCATATCAGATCCCGGTAACCGACCAATAGAAGTTATTGCTATTTCTTGCAAATCAATATCTCGATTTACTTTGCACAGGTATACAGGCTCATAAACTTTCGGTGTCCAATTAACATGTTTTATCTCATGATGTCCGGCATCATAATGCCCTAATTTTCTTGCTACTGCACATATATATCCATACTCGCTATCCGCACTGTTACTAGCTATCTTTGTAATGCCATTAATTACTTGGTAAAGAACTTCACTTCCTGCAATATGTGTTTTAACTATTGTTCCTTCTGTTAATCGCGTTTCATCTATTTTGCATGTATTAAACCTGATAGTACTAACATTCGATTCAGGAAGAACAAATCCAATAAAATCATCACGTTCCATAAAAATAGTTGATAATTTCAACTGTTCAAGAATTGATTGTTTTATTTTTCCATTATTCAAAACATGTGCAGTTCCTAAATTTTCCGTATAATTAATGTTAATTCCTATATCTTCCAAATCATTTAGTGTAATTTCCAGTTCTGCATTATCCAATAACATTATGCTTATCCAAGTTGAATCAATAAGGTTCTTTCTTTGTATTTCTATTCCCAAACAATAAGAATCAGAGTCTACCTTTACCGCATACACAGAGTTTCTACTTGAAGATACAAGTTTTTCTTTTTCGTCTGTTTTAGGAACTGAAATTGTATATAAGTTTGACTCTGAATTTTTTATAGCTACTCCAATACACGAATCAATATCTTTTTCTTTTATTATCCCCATCAACTGACTAAATTTGGCAATAATGCTTTCTACAAGTCCAATTGGTACCATACATATCCATAAAGCAATCGCTGCGAATAACATAGGTGTATTATCTCTAAAAAACGAAAATGCCGAGACAAGATACACCACAGAAAACATAGTTTTAGAACTTCCTAAATGCTTTAAACACCAAAAACTAATCCGTTTTGCCTTTTCATTATAATTTTTTACAACCATATGAAAAATACTTAATATAAACATACAAACTGCATAAACAAGTAATTCAATGTAACCATTCAATTCCTGCCGATTTGTAATAGCTAGTAAAACCAATATCAACGAAATACTATTAGACAAAGTGTCTGTTGGCGATGAAAAATATGGTTCAGTTACGTACATTCCCATTATAATCAATAAGATCCCAGAGAAAAACCAAACTGATGCAGCCTCCGACTGATTCAATATATCCGCTATTCCCCCATTTAGCAATCCATATATCATAACAATTATAAAAATATATATTCCCGCCACAAGTAGTCTCTGCAATTGTGACAATTGTCTCTTCATTTTTCATTCTCCTTTTTAATTTTGCTATAACTTCTCTGAACTATTATCACATTGGATTCCTGTCCATAAAATATGCCTACTTACTCCCCTTTAATCTCCCAGTGACCGCTATATCCACTTCCGACATATACAATATTCGTCATTTGTTTTATTCTTCTCTTCACAGTCCTTACACCAACACCTAACCTTGTTGCAATTTCTGATGTGGAAATTTGAGGATTTTCTTCTATCATGTCAAAGATTTGTTTCTGCAATTTGTCTTGAGTGCCACCTTGAGTGCCACCTTGAGTGCCATCTTGAGTGCCATCTTGAATGCCATCTTGAATGCCTCCCTGAGTATCATTAACATTCATCACATAATCATGTCCATAATTCAGATTATACAAAGTCAATGTAAAATCATCATTATCCGCATCAAAGACTGGCATCCTAGACTCATCAAATTCGACTTGTCCCTCATAATCTGCCAATATTTTCTTGAAACCACTACCTCTACGCTCCATGTATTTCAAGCGGCTGAATATATCAGCTAATATCGGATTTCTTCGCTTTGATGGAATTTTCAATAGATCTTTTCCTTCTAGAGAAATCCCACTTACCATTCCACCAGGCGAATATATTTCAATTCTATCATCGAACATATCTATATGGACTTCACTGCCTATCTCCATATAGTTTCTATGAATTAATGCATTTACTACACCTTCAAGCACTGCCCGATCCGGATAATCCGGCATTTCAATTCTGCCGTCCCCAACCTTACGCCATGCCTTCTTAGAGTTATTTCTCACAAAATCAGTTCCCGCCTGCAACAATGTGACAAGACTGCCAGTATATTCCTTATCATCAAGTGCATCTACAATTCCAGATGCCTTAGTAAGTCCATTCCATCTAGTGCAAAACAATCTGGAATGACGCACAGGTGATTCATCTGCCAGAAGTGCTCCAGCATTCGTCAGATTCCCTTTTTCATCAATCAATCCAAATGATTCATAATCTGTATCTTCAAATGTATTTCCTGTTCTCTGCTTATATACTGATTTCAATTTTGTAAATGACATATTGTCAAAATCATAGCTTGATTTCAGGCTATCATAGCTTTCACCGCTACCACGAAGAACCAGTTCTCTTAGTTGTGAAGGAGTCGCTGGAACACTTTCATTTCCTATACGCATAAATGCGACAAGTTGCCCGTCTCCCTCATAATAGTATGGTGTCTGCTGCCCTTTCATAACTTCTACAATAACAAAAGTCTTGTCCCCATCTTTTTCAAACGAAAGCTTAAACTCTGGTATTGGATTCAAATGTATTTTTATTGCTTCACTAATTTTCTCCGCATCACTTTCTGCATCAGCAAGTCCCACTAATTCACTATTGTTAGATACACCAAATATCAACTTGCCACCAAAACAATTAGCAAACGCACTGATGCTCTTGCACCAACTTTTAGGTTTCTTCTCTTCAAGAGCAAGCTTTTTGTCATAATCTGTGGTTTCACCAATTAGCAGCTTTATGTCCATGAATTCACTCCTTCTTTATTTTATGATTGATAAAACTATCTCAATATATAATTAAGCTTTTTCGTATTCAAAAACAGATTCTATCATTTATTGTTTTATGTTTACTATCAATTAAATTCACAAGCTCATTCAAAGTGATAAACTTATTCTTTAACTACATTATATATCCTTATTTATCAGATTTATTATTCTTTTTCATGCTTATGTCTTCATACATTTTATATAAATCATCATTATATCTTCTTGCTTCTGCAAGCAAATCCGAATATGATTTAATAAAAATACCCTCTTTTTCTAATCCTTTTCTATACTTATTTGCTCCTGGTTCATATGTCATATTATCAGATATCAAAAATCCCTTCACATTTCCCTGTGTTTGCGGAAACTGTGTTTCTATAAACTCTACATACTCGCAAATTTGTTGTATCTCTTTCATTGTCAATTTTATCCTTGGTCTTTTTAATTCTATAACATGAATAACACCTGCACTATTTGTACACAAAAAATCCAATCTTCTATTACTTTCTGGTAATATAGATTCATCATTAAATTTTTGTTTCAATAACTTTGTATAGGTAATTTCTCTTTCAAACTTTGACATCTTTGCATCTAACAGCCATGGAAATTCTTCTAGAAATTTTTGGATAACATCTCTCTCAGATGCATTAGTCTGTATAAATTTTTCAAATTGTTCAATAGTCTTTACTCTACCTATAGCAATCTTGGCATATTCTTTCGCTTCAATAGTGTTCCAGTCTGTAAGTAATTTTATAGCATGCTCATTATCTAATTCTTGTAATTCATCTAACTCTGCAGTAAATTGTTTAAATCCCTCAAAGCTATACATATCTTTAATACATCCAATATAATCTGCTGCTATATCCTCAGCAATATCATCATTTTCAATAATTGCATTTGTTAACTTCTGTGCTAAAGGTCTTTCTGCTGGATTGAGAGCTTTTATCCATTCGTCTACATCATAACCATGAGAAGATACTTTCCTTTTCTTTTCCGCTTTTCTTTGCTCCCTCCACTTCTTTTGAGCTATAGACACAAGTTTCTTTATAAGTTCTTGTAATTTAAATAACTCCTCATTCTCATCTATATCCCACGCAAGAGATTTTCTATCTGTAGAACAATTATCAACGTCAAAACTATTGTCTATAAAATCCACATCAAAACTTCCTGACATATATTGAAAAAAATTATCGTTTGCTCTATCATCAAATGAACTATGTTCCTGAACAAGTTTTCCTCTTGAAAATAATACTATTCCTTGAACATCCTTATTCAATGGTGTTTGTGATGTATATATCTTTCCTTGTACTCCTTTAACTTTGCCAAATTCGAATAAATCTTTGAATTTATAAGTTTCCGTATCAAAATCTTTTTCAAAATCTTCTGGAAATTTCCATATAAACTGACATTTATCCTCCGGGATATCATTTGAATTAATTTCATATTTTTCATCATCATTTATATGTACAACAAATTTATCTGAATAAATATGGAATCTAGTTTGCAAATTTCTATGTAGTCTTTCAATATCAAAATCCGACTTTCTTGATAAATGCTCAATAAAAAAAGAGGTTCCATTTTTTTCGTCAGTTTTAATACAATAATCAATAACTGTAGGCTTATATACATTTCCCTCACAATCTTTTAACTGCTCATAGTCCATTACAAAAGTATTCTTGATGCCAGACTTAACAGTTGAAATCGTAATTTTTTTACCTATTCCAAACATTGACAGCTTTCCAAGCCCCTTTTTACCTAACACTTTTCTTCCACCATCAGTTTCATCTTTATGCATTTCAACTCTACGATTTCTTCCAATTTTCAAAAAATAATCATTTAATTCAGAAAATGTCATTCCAATGCCGTCATCAGAAACAGTAATAGTCTTCTCACCTTCATTTTTAAAGTTTATATAAACATTATTTGCATCAGCATCCCAAGCATTTGATACCAACTCTGCAATCATTGGTGGAATCGTTGAATATAGTTTTACCCCCAAGTGATCTATTGTATTTATATCAAATGTTACCTGTAATTCTTTCTGCTCCATCCTATGACACCTTCTTTCTCATTAATTATCATAATAAAAATGATATATATTATTTGTATAAATGTTTATTCCCTTTTCTTTATTACATTTACTACACATCAATTGCATATTTGATACATCATTGAGTCCACCATCTTCTAAAGGAACAATATGATCGTATTGATTCTCATATTGTTCCTCAATATCCATGATTCCGGATAGATCCTTTTGACACATAACACATTTGCAACGGTCTCTATATTTGACTGCACGTTTTACCCATAGTGGAACATTTTTTCTATCTGACTTCCCTAGGAGCACATCTGACATAAATATATTAAAATGCATCAAAAACTCTCTGTTCTGAAACAGCAAATAGACTACTTCGTTCTTAATACAATCAATCACATCATAATAATTGTCCTCAAGATAATTAGTATATTGTGTGGCAACATCCAAAGCTTCAAACTCATCTGGAGTTATATTTTTTGCAATCCAATCTTCCATTTTTTCAATGCATCCTTGATAATGCATAATCGCCAATTCGAATGTAGTGTATTTGTATCCATATCTATAGAATACTTCATGTTTTTTACCAATTACATTTTCAAATCTATCTGCATCAATAGCACTTTCAACATCTAACGCCATATACTTATTTTGTTCGAAAAGAATTCTTTCCACAGCAAAATCTACAAAGCTATGAAGATACGATTCTTTAGAAAAATCTTCTCTTTCACATTCACTTAACGGATCTGTAAATTCTGCCAATGTTCTAGCATAATCCAAGCTAGAGTCCTCAATAATATATTGAATTATTGAACAAAAATAGTATGTGTTAAAATATTTCATTTCTAATTTTCGCAAAACAACACCTACTCTCTTAATTTTGAGAATACTTTCATCCTTACCATTTTTTTCATAACTTCCTCTATCTGTTTTGCCTTATCATGGGATTCAATCAAGAATCCCATTTCAATATTTCCTTGCATTCCGTGATATGAAAGATTCGCCGATGACACTAGTGACCTCTTTACATCTGATACAATAAGTTTCGCATGCAATGCTGCCATCTTGTCATCTTCTTGCTTTTGATATTCATATATCTGTAAGAATCTCGAACGATATGACATCAGCCTGTCAAGTACTTCTTTCTGCTTTTCTATATCATTTACATATATACGAACATATACTCCTTGCTGGCTTTTTTTAATAATAATATCGAGCATTTCGGCAAAATAATCTGAGATTGAATAACCAGTTATAGTAAGACTCTTTTCCGTATTCTCTATCATATTACGCATTGTATCTTTGGTTCTTAATGTTTTCACACGGAATGAATCTGGTGCAGTAAGAACAAGTTCTGCGTGTTCAATTTTCTTTGACGAATACATCTTCATACAAAGGCTGATTATATCTGTTATCTCTTGTTCAGAACAATTAGTAAAATGATTTCTAAGTTCTTCAATCACAAGACGAAACTGTGCATTCTCTCCATTAACAGAATAATTTTCAAGTGCATCTACAATCAGACCTGCGATATATTCGATTTTTACACTTGTATTCCACATAAATCTCTCACCAATTCTCTGAAATATCCCATTTCCTCATGCTCCGGTACCGGTACAACTAATGCTCTATCAAGTAGGCGGTTACCATTTTCACATGCAGTTTCTGATATCATAGTACAAGAATGACAGGCAGCCCCATTTAATCTCTCACTCGTCGGATTCTTCATAAAGCATTCTGGGTCTGTTGTACATGTTAAACCATTCTCCAGTGCCCCTTTTAAAAGCGGCAAAAACTTATTCATTCCGCCAAGTTCAACAAGTCCACCTAGTGAACCTTCCTTATCCGCCGCACCTGTGTAAATTAAAATTCCACACATATTTTCACTACTATAAATGCGTTCATGTAATGCAGATGATGAATATCCTGACTGCATAGACATTTCCTTAATCAACATATGTGAAAGTGTATGTAACAACACATACTCTGCATTTCTTGGTTTAAAATTCTCCCATCCTTTTTTCTGACAATATGCTGCATAACATTCCTCATATTTATCAGAACGAGATTTCACAGTCTCTATCTGCATCCACTGGTTTATTTTTTCCTTATTTAATTCAATAAATACACCTTCACCATTGATTTCGACTGCCGGAAGCCATTTTTCTCCCGAAGAGCACTTCAATTTTACGATATGTGACTGCTCATCCACTTCTGGTTCTGGTGCCTCCAATCTTGTAAAACCTGTCAAAACTCGTACTTCACGTAATCTATGTATTTTAATAATCCTAGAAATATACTCTTTTAAACTTTCACTCAAAGCAACTTCTTCTGCTTTGAAGTACTTAACATCATGTTGATACTCGACATCCTCATGATGCGTAATAGCTGCATACTCCATTTCTTTAAGTTCAGTAAACTCTTTGATATTTTGGCTTAATCTATCATAGGCCGCTTTAAAGTCTTCATAAGAATATTTATCTCCAAAATACTTCTGATAAGCAAATGAAAGACCTGCCTCTTCTCCCATAGCCTCTACCAATGTTTCAATAGTTGCTCTTTGTGTACCCATGATATCATTAATAGGATTTGTCCAAGGTGGAATTGATATTGCATTTCTTGTGACTGTAAAATACACATTAGATGCACCACGCTGGCTAGGTATTACACTCTTCTTACAAATTTTCGCCTTTGCTCCTGGTCTATGCGGATGGTTTCCTGAACAGCATAGACCAGCAAATTTTTCCTTCTGCATTGCTCCAGACATAACTCTCCTTGCACCGCAATTACACTCAACACGGAGTTCTGCAAGTGATGAAGTATTGCCCATTGATTTTAGGTACATATCTTCTTTACAACTTGTTTCTCCATGATGTACCCACCATCTCCAAGGGAAATCGTCCATATGCCCATCTTCGCATACTGTTATAAATCTCGAAGGGTATGCTGGGAATCCACACTTAGGGCATTTCACTTCACCTTGATTCTTTTTGTACTGGTCCATATCAAAGTAATCTCTCATATCAAATAAGAATTTACATGTTCCCTTTGAACACACATGGTAGTATGGAAATGACACAACTGGAATATCCTCTTTTCCACCTGTCTTTGGCATAAAGAATCGTCGAACATTCATATAACTAGCCAATCTTGCATCTCTAATTTCTTTACCAATATTGTTAGTATCCCAGTACTCTATATCTAAAACTGTCAATGAATCATTTACAGCATCCATTATCGAGCCTGGTCCATATGTAGTTATTAACTGATTCGGACGAATCTCGCCCAATTTTTTATAAAAATTCATCAGACACCCTCCCAATAAAAAACTGTTGATGATTGCTCAACATCACGCATAGAATTTAGTGTTGGTTTTTCTTTGTCTCCATAATATTCGCCATAGTATGTAAGCAGCCTCTTCTTATCATCAGCTACTGCTGGAACAAAATAATATAGCTTTTCGTCTTTTGCAATGTTCTTCCAAGTATTGATAAACTCATCCATTTCTTTCTCTGTATCTACATAAGACGATGGTGCAGTTATCTTAACTCGTTCAAGAATTTTGTCTTTTATATCTTTGATTTGTTCATCAGAAATATCATTAATGTTTGATGCTCCACCATTATCAGCCATCGTCTCTACCTGTAATCTTAGTAAAGAAACTACCAATGCATGTAATACTCTGTCTCTAGCTCTAGCCGCAAATGGCGTTGTTGTAGTTCCTTCTACATATCTATACATCTGTGAGTGGAAACCAACAAAATTCTCATAATTAGACAAATCCCTTGGTCTGTAAGGATTATAAACAGTAAAAATAATTCCAGGATGCTGTCGACCCACACGGCTTGTTGCCTGAATATATTCAGAGTTCTGCTTTGGCTGACCTACAACTGACATAAGTCCTAAACGGTCAACATCCATACCTACCGCTATCATATTAGTTGCAATAACAACATCATAACAGCCTTGCTTCTCCTTGTTTTTATCATAAGAAATTGCTAACTTTTCAAGAACCTGCGCAATATCCCATGAAGGTATGCGGGATGTAATTTCCTTCTTTCCCTCAAAACTGAGATACCTCTGTTCTAAGCTATTATATTTATTCTTTACAACACGAATACGGCTTGCTATATCGTCGTCAAGAAGGCGCACTGCACCACCCAATTCTCGAATACTATTAAAGTACCCAATCAATGTGTAATATGGATCAATATAATCCTCATATTCCGGTTCCTTTGCTATATCTAGTGCTGTTTGCAAAATAATCGAATACAAACGAATAAGAGTTGTTTTTACAGATTGTCCGCTCGCACATATACCAGCATATTGACGAAATGGCTTTTTTCCATCACTAATCATTCTACTGATTTTTTCTTCTGAAGCATCAACTAAATTTTCAGTTGGAAGCGGTACTTCCTTAATAAAAAATGAATCTCTTGTATCAAAGCCACTTGGCGGAAATTGTGCAAATTCATTTCTCCCATAAAGGAACTTAATCTGTTCCCCAGCATTTCTAATAGTTGCTGTTGAAACAATATACTTAGGTCGAATCTTCTTTCCATTCTTCTCAATACAACACATCTCTTCTACAACAGTTTCATATCCACCATAAATCGTTCCAAGAGGACCAGTAATTAAATGAAGCTCATCCTGTATAATTAGCTCAGGAGGATAGAATGGTTTACATGCAACCGTTTCAGCCCTTTCCAATCCCGCTGCGACATCTGCATTATGTCTTCCTGCATGCTTTTCTCCAATAGCAATATGTCCACATCTACTACAATATCTATCTGTTCTGCCAAATAGCAAACCAACTCGTTCAGACCATGGAAGTCTCGCAAATTTATCTACAGTAGAAATAATCACAGTAGGACACTTTGCATAAATTTCCTCATCAACAAGATAAACCGGTATGGTTCTTCCTGTTTTTAACGAAAACATACAATTCTTATCTGCACAATGAATTTTAACATACTTTCCCTTTTCATTGATGTCATATTCATCCCGTGTGATTTCCTTACCACAATAAGGGCATTTAATAATCTGCTTTGTAAGCTTCCTTATAAATTCTTTCTTCTTAAATTGATCAGAATCACTGTATTCGCTAAATTTATTTGGGGTAACATTACCTCCAACCCAGAATCCAATTGAAATTTTTTCCTTACCATATAATTTTTCATTCTTCTCACGCAATTGTTCCATTGCAACAATAAGACGCATCAGTCTGTCTCTCTGCTGAGTTGTAAGTAAACGAAGCGTGTACCTTAAAAATACTGTTACTCCACCATCTTTCTCATAATCAGTTTCATCTGAAGCTGTCAGTCTCCTATATGCTATAGTAAAAGCAATCAGCCCTAAATATGCCTCTGTCTTACCACCACCAGTAGGGAAGTATAATAAATCAACAATATTTCGTTCCGGAGACTCACCATCCATAATCCCATACAAATTCAAAAGAACAAATGCAATCTGGAATGGTCTCCACTCACTGTGATCTTTCTTTCTTCCTTTTTCTGGCATATCAGTCATATAATCTCTTAAGCTGCAAGGAATGCCATTACCATAATCTTTTGAAAAAGCTGTAATACTTCTCTGTAAATACATTGCTTGATTCATAAATACAAACGCTTGATATACCTTATCATTGTTTTCAATCAAATCAATTCCAGCATTCATCCTACGATTTGCATCATTGCATTTATCAATAATAGTCTGACCTGTTGCCTTAAATTTATCATCATGCATAGCTTCGTCGTTTGTCAATGCATCTGTAATCCAACTTCCATACATTTCTGTCAATGTACGAAGATTCTGAATAACTTCTGACTTTCTCTTTGGTGAGCCCATCTGAAGCATCGAAAAGGCATGCTCCGGCATATCATCTATCTGTGCACTTACACTTGGAATTTCATAATCTGGAATAAATGATGATTTTATAGCAGTCGCATTTATCTCTTCTGCTTTCTTTTCCCAAGTAGCAGCACAACCTCTTCCTCTTGCATAAACTGGTCTGCCTTTATAATAATATTCATCCTCTAATTCAACTTTTCTACAGAGATATTCTGGTACAAAAACAGGACTCATCAAATCATCTGCTATGAGCATCTCCACTTGGAACATTACCTTTGCATATTCTTTTTCATCGCCATCTGACTTATCATTATTATGCAAATAAACCGATACCATCTTGTATCCATTGTCTAACTGCATCTTCATAACATAAATATAGACGTTTCCATTAGACTCAAGTGAAATCTGCTTCGAACGCCCCATCTCATTAAAATCGATTTCCACAACATCATTCATCTGCTCACGAATATATATGGTATGTTTCTTCTTTTTCTTATTCTCTGCATCTTCTTCTAAGGTTTCATCTATTACTTCACCCTGCACCTGTTCTGCATAATACTTTCCCCAATTAATATAGGCATTAACCTTTTGAACATTATCAGAGACATAGAAAGACACACCTATAGAAGACGGCTTCTGAAAACCACCTTTTACTCTATCCTCTGGTTCCTCTTCTTCAAAAATTCCTGCCTCCAAAGTTTCTCCATCAGCATCGAAATTCTTTTCTGTAAACTCTACATCATTGTAATTTTCATCTTCCGTTACATCTGTATCAGCAGGATATAATAATCCCGTAATATAACTACTCGTTGGTACTTCATTCAATTGTTCACAATCTGATGTTGGTCCTATTAAGTCTTTTCGTACTGCATCTAAAATCTTCTGTCGAACAATAGCATGTTTAAAATCCTTTATATCAGCCATCTACAACCTCCTTTTATTCTCCGTCTACTACAACAGGAATTGCCATACCAATTACATATTTGAATGTATTACCTACTATAATCTTATCCCCTGGCACTAGGCGGTACTCCCAAGTCTTTCCGTCCGCATCCACCTGCGATGCACATTCGCACCACTTAATTGCAGCCTTTGCTTTTTCCTGTACATCTTCATTATCTGTTTGATTTGCAGCCTTCACTTCAATCATATATTTCTTGTCAGCCGTCTCTACTAAGAAATCAGGATTATATTGTTTTGCCGCCTTATAAAATAGTCCTAACTGATTCAAAGGTGGCTTTATAAATCTAATAACTTCTGAATCCTCTTCTAATACCACAGACAACCTTCTCTCATCATCACTATCAAATGCATTCTCTGCATAGTATGATTTCTTATATCCTTCAAACAAATATTGCTTAATATTTTTCTTATCTGGCACTTCCTTCTTAAAATTCAATCGTCCATTTTCCTTCATATTCTTCGCAAATGATTTGAATACAATAAGATCTTTCTGAACGTTAAATACAAACTCAGTGCTTTCTTCCTTTGACGCATATATCTGTTTTCTTAAGTCCTCTACTATAACAGATGCATATCTACGGACAATCTTCTTTTTTTCTTCATCCGTACCTTCGATTAATGCGAGATACTGATCAACCACCTCAAGAATAAATTCTGCATCATCAGAACTAAACTCCGGAATACTCTCCAATAAAGAAACTGCAAGCATATTCTCAGGATTTTCTACAATAAGTGCATCTGCATCCAGCACTTGCAGCAACTTACCATTTACAGCGTCATATCTCTCGATTCTCGATGCCGCAACATCAAAATCCATAATATTTCGTTTAACAGTAAAAGACTTAAATGTAATTGTTGAACTATAGCTAATTCCAATCTTTGGAACAGAGATAGCAACTTTCTTTAACTCTTCAACTTTCTTGATAAACTCTTGTTTTGCATATGGCAATACATTCTTACTGCCAGATGACTTCTGTAAATCAATCTGTAATGAAGCATCCCCCTGATGTACAGTAAATGATGTATCAACTGCATCAGTGCGCATGCCCGTCTGTGTCATTTTGTGATCTGATGCTGTGCCATCATTTGTTTCTTTTTCATCATCGTTAGCAAAATAATCAAAAATAGACATCTGTCCACTATCACTTTCGGACTTCTTGGGTGCTATTTTCTTTACAAATGCTTTCTGATACTCAGCAAACAGATTCTCCACCACATTTTCATTATTCAAATCTTGGTATGATTTCACTTTACTTTCGCATAACGCTTCATCAAATAATGAAATCTGCTGGTTCTCAACTGCTGGCTCTACCATAACTGTTTTTGTGTTCGGTATATCTTCCTCATCAAGATTTCTCTTCTTAAATACAGGGTTATTCTTGATATCATCCACAATCTCTCGATAATGATCGTGAGCAACAATATCCAAGGTATCTAATTCCTCAATACCCGTTATCTCACCAAAAGGAAGCCTCAATCCTCTACCAATAGTTTGAAGTGCCAATATATCACTCTTTGCAGCATTAAGTGGGATAATCGTAAACAGATTATTTACATCCCAACCTTCTTTCAGCTTATATACATGCAGCACAATCTCAATTGGATTGGTATTTTTCTCAATGGTTAGTAATTTCTGAATGTTTTCTTCTGTCTCTGCACCACTTGTGCTAGAGTCAATTTCAATAACCTTACCAACATAACGACCTCCAAAAAAAGCATCTGAATCTATTTTTTCTTTTATTTTTCTAGCATGTGTTGTATCTTTACAAGCTATCAAAACAATCGGCTTTACCTGTTCTAACTGATTGTCTATACAATATTTATATACGATGGACTTTCTTCTCTCATGAAGCTTGATTCCATCTTTCAACTTCATTTCCTCTATATCATCATCTGAATATCCTGCTGTATTTGTTCTTCCCATAACAACCGGAATCTTCAAAAACTTCCCAGCTCCATCCTCTAATCCGTAGTGATAAATAATATTCTTATTTGTACTTTTAGGTGTAGCAGTATATTCTAATCCCAACACTGGATTAAGATAATTAATCGCTTTCTTTGATGCTGGGGCATAGTAACGATGCGCTTCATCCATACAAATAACCAAGTCATCAAACGAACGTAACACATCCGCAAAAGAGCCACCCAAATTTTCATTAAACTTGTGAAATTTAAATTCAATATCTCCCCTAGTAAAAATCTTTGAAATATTAAAGATAAATATCTGAATATCAGATGTTTTTTCTACCACCATTTCCTCTTGGATATATCTTACCGGGTATGATAAATAATTTTCCCCATCATAAACTTTTGGTCTTCCCATCTCTGCTTCAAGTCCCTTAAACATGTATTTTGGATGTCCCGGGACCGCCTCTCGACGCATCTTGTCGTAAATCGTATTTCCTGGTGCCAAAATAAAGAAATGTTTGTACCCTTTTGTTTTGTATAAATAATAAATACATGCACCCATTAAACGGGACTTACCAATACCGGTTGTCATATCAAAGCAGAATGATGGAAAATCAAATTCCTTATCTACAGATATTGTATGTGGAGCTTGGCAATTCTCTGATGCTATTTTCTCTGCTTCGGCTTTTGAACTAGTTCTATACTCAATCTTGGAACTGATTGCATCAAAGTATTGTAGCGCTTCATACTGAGGATCACGCAGGCTCATAGCCCATTTGATTTTATCTACTGAACTCATTATTCCTGCACCTCACTTTCAAAATTACATTTATCCAATAAATCCTTTGGTATTTTTTTCACTTCCACATTCTCTGGAAGAATCATGTCAGCTTGATTTTTCTTACAATAGATAAGTAAACTCTGCTTATCCCCTAAGTTCTTCATTATCGACATCACATACTTTGTATTAACAAATTCTTCTGTGATATGTATGAATCGATTCTCTGATGAATGCCCTTGAAACTCCCCATATGGTTCATAGGTAAATCCTTCTATCTTACAAATAGCTTCACATACCATATCCCATGTATAAGATGGATTTATTTGATAAACAGGAAGAACTTTGTTCTTTACAAGTAATGGTTCTGCAAGTTCGTAGAATTTATATCCCCCGCCACCTTGCCAACCTACCTCTTTGGAAATTCCTCCCTGTTCTCCTTTTATTACTTTGTCCATTCTCACTTTACACAATGAATAGGCATGTTCTCCCATTTCTATCCCAATCCATTTTCTTCCTGTCTTGTGAGCAACGGCTGCTGTAGTGCCAGATCCCAAAAATGAATCTAGAACAATATCCCCCTCATCAGATGCAATATTAATTACTTGCTCGATAAGTTTTTCTGGTTTTGGAGTGTCAAAAGCTTTATTATCATTAAATAATGCTTTTATTTCTGCTTTAGCATTTCTATTGCTTCCAGCAAACTGAAATGACCATAGTGTTTCAGGTGGACGAGTTGCATCTTCTTCTGCAAATATTCTATAGTATGCTGTCCACCCATTTTTTCCGTCAACCCATTCAATTAGGTATGGATTACTATCAACTTTATCCTTAGACCATCTCCATCTCCCATCTGAACCATCTGCTCTTTTAGGGAAAACCTTCTTTCCATTGGGTGCAATTATAGGAAAGTATAAATTTGGTCTATCAGCTCTGCCATCAGCAGTTCCCATATATCTAAGCGGTTTCAAATAATACCTTTTTCCATCTTCAGTTTGTTTATTATAATGTTCTGGTATTTCACCAGAAGGAACTGGGTTTATCTTAACTAATTCAATATTCTTAGCATATACAAGTGTATGATCATATCTAGAAGAAAACAATTTTGCATCCATTCTTGGACTATCCGATTTTTCCCATGCAACATCGGCAATGAAATTTTTTCTTCCGAATATTTCATCCGCCATTACTTTAAAATAATGTACTTCATTATCATCTAATGAAACCCAAATCGTTCCTTCTTCACATAGCAATTCTGATAACTGTATTAGTCTTTTTTTCATAATACTCAGCCATAAACTATGTTCTACAGCATCATCATATTGCTCAAACGCACTTCCCGTATTATATGGTGGATCTATATAAATACATCTTATCTTTCCTCTATAATTCATTTCTAACGCTTTGAGTGCTAACAGATTATCCCCATGAATCAGCATGTTTTCTGTATTCGATTCACCATATGATTTTGATTTATCTTCGATTAATATTCTCGGTTCTAGTTTCTCTTCCTCATATTTACCAACCCATGTCAATTCTAACTTACCTTTTTTCTCCATGGTAGCCTCCTAAAACTTAATCACTATCTTTGTTACCAGTTGTGTTTTTACCAATATATCTTCTGCAAACTGCTTCTGCATATTTACAGCCTCTTCTTCCAATGTCGACATTTCATCATGAAATGCCCGTACCATTTTTTGTTTCTGTTCTTCTAAAATTTCTATTTGTTTTTTTAATGCAATCTTCTGTCTAAAATCGCCTTCAATTGCATATTTTTCTCTAAGCTCGTCTAATTCTGATGTATCCTTAACTGTAAGCAAATATTCCTCTTTTCTTGATTGCAGCCAATTATCCAATTTTTTCTGATTAGCAATCAAAACTGTTCTTTTAGATTCTGTATATTTCTGTTGCATAAATTCATCCACTTTATCAATATATAAAAGGATTTCTTGATTATTAGGAGTCTCTTCTTCTAAGCACTGCTCATTCAATTTTTCACAAAGCTCTCTAGCCAACACATCTGAAGCACCATATATTTTTCCTGTTATATCAATAATTTCAAATACTGCATCTTCAAGAATCTCACCAACATAAGAACCACCAATAAGTAAATATCCGTGTTGAATTCCCGGAATTTCCAAGTCTATATTAGTTTCATAGTACTTTGGACATGTCCCATTTTTCTCTTTACTTCTACCATTCCAATACTCAAACTGTGAATCGTATTCCGCTATTTCTTTCATAATAAAATTAAAATGAGACTTATGTTGTTCCTCTGTCTTATATGTAAATATGGATTTCAGTTCATCCATTTTCTTGTTTCGTTTCTTTTCTAATTCCTTTTCCAAATCCTTAAATTGCTTTGTAAAATCTGATGTTGTTTTACATTCCTGATATATAAGTGTAACTCTTTTTTCAAAATCTGCTCCACTTTCTAATAATCCAATAGCTTTATCGGATGCACCAAACACACCTTGGAATAACTCAAACTTTTCAGAAAGGATTTCATATACTCTCTTATCTGCTACATTCTGAGTATTAAGCAAATTAATAACCACAACATCGTTCTTTTGTCCATAACGATGACAGCGACCAATTCGCTGCTCTATCTTCTGCGGATTCCAAGGAAGGTCATAGTTTATAATCGTATTACAAAACTGAAGATTCAATCCTTCCGAACCAGAATCTGTTACAAGCAAAATCTTGTATTCATCCCTAAATGCTTCTACGATGGCATTCTTCAATTCAACATTTCTACTACCCACATACTTTCCATAATTTCTAGCTTTCCACGCCTTATAAATCTGTTTAGTAACAGGATCATTTGTACTACCATTAAACTTAAGTATCTGACCTTCATATCCGGCATGAGATAATTCTTCAAACATGTATTGTTGCGTTCTAATAGATTCCGTAAACACAACTATTCTTTGTTTTATGCCAGCTTCATCTTGAAATACAAAAGCTGTCTCCACCGCCTGTTTCAATGCTGTCATCTTCGCATTTCTTTTTATACTTTCAGCTTTATTAATAATGGCTGTCACCTCATCTATTTCATGCTGAATAAATTCATTTACCTTTTCTCTTGTGTATAATTCATCCTGCTTACTATCATCATCTGTCTCAATTTCATCATCATCAAAAAAACTAAGGAAAAAATCAATACTTTCATCCGCTGATTCAGTTCTAGTTGTTTCCTTCAAAGTTTCAAGTCTGCCTTTTAATACCTTGAAGGTTTCTGCAACTGCCATACTTGATGATGCAAGCAATTTTCTAATAACAGATGTAATAAGTGTTCTGTGTGAATTGGGCAAAGCATACAAAATTTCCTTTTTCAGATAATTATTTATCATTACATAAAGTTCTATCTCCATTGGCGATAGTTCAAAATCAATTGTCATTTCTTTGCGCTCTGAAAATTGGATATACTCAGCTACTTCTTTTCGTAAAGTTCTTTGCACAACAGGCTCTAAACAAACCTTCAAATCATTGTAATCTTCTCCTCGTAAATATCTTTCGGAAAATACCTGCTTACTATAAAAAACTCTATCATCAATAAACTGAACTAGTCCATAAATATCCAGCAAAGTATTCTGCATTGGAGTCGCAGTTAATAGAATCTTTGGAATTGTCTTTGTTAATTCATATAATGCGTTAGCCATCTTTGACCCATTCTTATACACATTTCTAAGCCGATGTGCTTCATCAAACACACAAAAATCCCAAGCTATCTTTCCAAACTCCGCTTTTCTTTTTGAGGCAAAGTGGTAGGAAACAATAATTACTGCTTGTTTACTCTTTACCTTCGTGAGATAATCCTCCCAGTTAGAACTATCCACAATTAATGAATCAATATCAAATTTCTCTTCTAATTCAACTTGCCATTGCTTTCGCAGATTTGATGGCATAATAAGTAGTATTTTATCTTTTCCACTGCATAGCAAATACTTTATGACCAAGCCAGCCTCAATAGTTTTTCCAAGACCTACCTCATCTGCAAGAATTGCTCCTCCAAGCTCTAATGAAGATAGCGCAAATGTGAATGCTTCAATCTGATGAGGATTGATGTCAATATCAGCCATATGCAAACAACTATATGGATTATTTTTTAATTCTTGTTGCTTTAATTCAGCATATGTACTTTCAACAATACCCATTTGCAAAATCTCCAATCTTATTTTTCTAATTGCTCTTTTATTTTATCTGCTATTACCTTTGCCATCATTGGCGGAACTGCATTTCCCACCTGAACAAATTGTGCCGTTCTCGGTCCTTCAAAATAATAATTATCTGGAAATGACTGTATTCTTGCCGCTTCTCGGACTGTAATTGACCTATGTTGTTCTATATCTGGATGAATGAAATAATGCCCATCTTTCGATAAATGAGCAAGTATTGTGTGACAATGATCCATATCGCCCTCAACAACTTTAAATCGATCTACAAATGAAGTTCTATTTTTATGTGTTTTCAAATCTTCTGGTAAATCATCATATTTCAAACGTTCATGCCGTTTGTTTTCAAACCACATATCTATTGCTCTCTTATAGATTTCAATATCCTGCGCAGTATGAGGCCTTGCTATATGTCCTGTTAATACATCCGATTTAATACGAATATTATTTTCCTTAACATAATCTTTTAGCCTGCTCATGTCTTTCATCGTATGCTCTCTTGCCTCATCACCAGGATTTAAAGCTGGTAAATCCTTAAGCAAATCCCACACTTCTGCATTACTATGAATCACTTCAAAAGATGGATAATCATAGCCTGTCCCCTTAAGCCAGCCTACTATGATTACACGTTTTCTACTCTGTAATACTCCGAAATCATGCGCATTCAACTCATCATAACATATTTCATAACCAACACGTTTCATATACATTTGAAGGTTTTTAAATGCTTGGCCGCCTCTTGCGCTCTTTATACCAGCTACATTTTCAAACACAAACATTCTAGGCTTATACTTATTAAGGAACTGTACATACATCTTGTATAATTCATTTCTTGGATCGTCCTCCATCGGAACTACCATGTGACTGCTCTGCGCCCTTCCCACCAAAGAATATGCTTGGCAAGGAGGTCCACCTATAATTACATCAATATTTTCAATTCCTTTTTCCTTTTTAATCTCATCAATTGTATTGAAAATTCCTTTGATTGTGGACTCTGACATTTCTTTATTAATCACTGTCTTAAGCTCTTCCTCAGGTATCTTCTCTAAAAGTTGCGTTCTAGTTATTTTTCCTTTTTCATAATCATAATAGCTATTAAGTTCGCCATTATCTTTCAAATAATAATATGCTATTCTCGTCTCTAATGTCTTTGCCGCATATCCATTCATCTCAACATGTGCAACTGGTCTATAACCACTTTGTATAAATCCCTCGGAAAGTCCACCGGCACCAGCAAATAGGTCAATATAATTCAATCCATTTTCATTCATGGTTTTCTACCTCATTATTTAACATTTTCTCCCCAATTACACGGTCATATCGTTGTGGTGCTTTTCGCTTACTTTATATAACCTAATCAACTTTATTATATCAGATATATCTAACCTTGGTTCTGCACATATCTTTTCTAATATGATCATAACAACCATCCATCTCTTCTTTTTTCAATTTTATTCATCTTATTTTTCTTGATTTTAGAAATATAATCCCGTTATTTTATTATACCTTGTGTCATATACCTTGTAAAATAATTCATTTGACCTTTCTTAATTCCATTCCTCTTCGCTTCATTCCTCTATATATTACTATCCTGCACAGTATATTTATTTTTTCACAAGATAAGAAAAAAGACATCATACCCTTCTATTCAAATAATACGGATATAACGTCTTTCTTCATTTTACTCACGCAACTATCATTCTCATTACTCAAACTCAATCGTTCCAGGTGGCTTACTAGTCAAATCATACATTACCCTGTTCACACCCTTAACCTCATTGATAATCCTGTTCATTACCTTCTGAAGCACCTCAAATGGTATCTCTGAACAATCTGCTGTCATGAAGTCTGTTGTATTTACAGCACGGAGTGCTACGGCGTAATCGTAGGTTCTGAAATCTCCCATACAGCCAACTGAACGCATGTTGGTCAGGGCTGCGAAGTACTGACCGAGGCTTCTGTCGAGGCCTGCCTTTGCGATCTCCTCGCGGTAGATGGCGTCGGCATCCTGAACGATCTTGACCTTCTCGGCTGTGACCTCTCCGATGATTCTTATTCCAAGGCCTGGGCCTGGGAATGGCTGACGGAATACCAGGTACTCTGGGATTCCAAGCTCAAGGCCGGCCTTGCGGACCTCGTCCTTGAATAGAAGACGGAGTGGCTCCACGATCTCCTTGAAATCTACATAGTCAGGAAGTCCGCCTACGTTGTGGTGGGACTTGATGACCGCTGACTTGTCAAGGCCTGACTCGATGACATCAGGATATATGGTTCCCTGTACGAGGAAGTCAACGGCACCGATCTTCTTGGCCTCCTCCTCGAATACACGGATGAATTCCTCGCCTATTATCTTTCTCTTTGCCTCAGGCTCGGTTACTCCGGCAAGCTTGCTGTAGAATCTGTCCTGCGCATTTACTCTGATGAAGTTCAGGTCGTAAGGTCCATCTGGTCCGAATACCGCCTCAACTTCGTCGCCCTCGTTCTTACGGAGAAGACCGTGGTCTACGAACACACATGTGAGCTGCTTGCCTATCGCCTTGGACAGGAGAACCGCAGCTACTGATGAGTCCACACCACCTGACAGGGCGCACAGCACCTTGCCATCGCCTATCTTGGCACGGAGACTCTCTATTGTATCTTTAACAAATGAATCCATCTTCCAGTCGCCTGCACACTGGCATACATCCATGACAAATGCTCTGAGCATCTTCATACCTTCCTCGGTGTGCATAACCTCTGGGTGGAACTGAGTCGCATACAGCTTCTTCTCAGCATTCTCCATGGCTGCCACTGGGCATACAGGAGTGTAAGCTGTCTTCTTGAAGCCCTCTGGTACCTCTGCAATATAGTCTGTGTGACTCATCCAGCAGATGGTCTTGTCATTCACATCTGCAAACAGCTTGGATGTCTTGTCAACCTCAACCTCTGTTCTTCCATACTCGCTGACAGGGGCCGTGCTGACCTTGCCGCCCAGCAGATGAGCCATGAGCTGTGAACCGTAACATATTCCGAGAATAGGAATACCCAGTTCGAATATCTCCTTGCTGCAGCTAGGTGAATCGTCTTTGTATACGCTGTTTGGTCCGCCTGTGAAGATGATTCCCTTTGGATTCATCTCCTTGATCTTCTCCAGCGGCAATGTGTACGGATGTACTTCGGCATATACATTACACTCTCTTACACGTCTGGCGATCAGTTGGTTGTACTGTCCGCCAAAGTCCAATACGATAATCAGTTCCTTATCCATGTATATCTCCTTTGTTGCCTTTTATTACTTATAACAGATTTCTGAACATTTCCTAGTATAACACAATATGCAGCACTTTTGTGCTGCATATTATCTAAAAATTATGTTGTTTTAATTATTTATGCATTTTACATATACGATAGCATTCGAACAGATACTTCACTGACAAATTTATATAACGCAGTAACGTCATCTGCCCTGCCCACTCAATATTGAAATCTATTATATAACTATATTTATACCAATCTCTATCTTAATCCCTACTTCAGCTTCTCCTTCAAAACCTCAATACCCTTCTGGTACTGGCTGTCATTCTTGCCCTGGAAATCCTCATAGGTATAATCATCTGGAAGATCCACCTCAATGTCAGGCGCAACACCCTTCTTGTGGATATCGTTGTCATCGTGTGTGAAATACTTCTGTGTCGTGAGCTTGATCGCTGTGCCATCACCAAGTGGTATAACACTCTGCACGATTCCCTTACCGTAGGTATTCTTTCCTACAACAGTTGCAGCCCCGAATTCCTTGAGTGCCGATGTAAGTATCTCTGACGCACTGGCACTGTACTCATTTGTCAGGACTACCATAGGCATATCGAGGTATTCATCATCTGTCGATTTATACTCGTCCACAACCTTGCCGGTCTTGTCCTTGATGGACACTATGGTTCCTTCTGGGAGCAGATAGTCGCAAATGTTTACGACCGTGGTGAGCATTCCACCCGGATCACTTCTGACATCGATCATCAGTGCCTGCATGCCCTCATTCTTGAGCTCCTCAACTGCCTTCTGGAAAAGCTCGTCTGTGTTGTCTATGAACTGCGTGATCCTCACATATCCAATCTTGTCGTCTATCATAAATGATGATACCGTGCTGTACTCAACGATCTCCCTGGTGATGGTGACATCGTGGTAAGCCTTATCACGCTCCCTGTATATCTTCAGCGTAACATCAGTTCCAGCATCGCCTCTTATGAGTGATACGAGGTAGTCAAGATCATCGTCTGTAGTGATCTCGTGATCATCTATCTGTACAATAATGTCATCAGGCTGTATATCCACCTTCTCAGCCGGTGCACCCTCAAGGATATTTACCGCACGGACATATCCCGTATCCTCATCCTTGCTGACCGTAACTCCGATTCCGGCATACTCACCCGAATCATCCTCCTGCAGCTTGGCATACTCTTCCTTGGTGTAATACTGTGCATACGGATCGTCAAGGGATTCCATTATACCCTTGTATATGCCCTCCCTGATCGTATCATCGTCAATATCATTGTAATAATAATTGTCTATGATACTCTCGATCTTCGCTGTCTTGTCAAGTACGTCCGCATCCAACAAATTGCCATCATAGGTTATCTTGGTGGAACTGCCGGTTTTGCCGCTGAGTGTGCCACTGAACACACCTGATGTACCGCAGCCCGTCAGACCGATCACCGTACTTGCCAGCACCGCTGTCACTACTGTCTTCTTCAACATTTTCCTCATATCATTATCTCCTAACCTTGTATTGCCATCAAATACCTGAATCTCTCCATATCCCCTGCCCGGTCTACTGTCCAAGGAAGTCATGCGGATTGACATACGTTCCGTCTATCGACACGCCAAAATGGCAATGCGGACCTGTCGACACACCCGTACTTCCTGCCTTTGCTATGACCTGACCTTTCACAACCTTGTCGCCAACATTTACACATAGCTGTGAGTTGTGCATATATACCGTACATATTCCGCCGCCGTGGCTGATCATGACCATGTTGCCACCGCCGCCATTGTAGCAGGACATCACGACTGTGCCGGCCTCCGCCGCAACAATATCTGTTCCATAATCACAGCCTATATCAAGTCCCTGATGATATGTACTTGCTCCCGCTGTAGGAGCATCTCGGTAACCAAATTCATCCGTGATAACACCTCCGGTCGATACCGGCCACATGAATTTGCCCTTATATTTGGAGGTGTCGTATACCTTTCCATCTTTCGTATACGCACCCGTACCATTTGCATTTGCCTTGCCCATCTCCTGTCTGGATATCTCCGCGATACGTCTCTCGGCTTCCTCACGGGCCACAGTGAACTTGTTCATCAACGACTTCTGGGCTTCTATATCACCATCATATCTGGTGATCTCTTCCTGCTTCTGATCTATAATGGTCTGCAGTTCAGCCTCGTTACTCTCCAGATCCGTCTTGACCGACTCCACCTGTCTGAGGTCAGATTCAAGCTGCGCCTCATAATTTGCTATATCTGTCTTGGTCTTGATCAGCTTTGCAAGCTGCCTCTGATCGTATTCCGATATCTGGTCTATATACTCTGATTTGTTCAGGAGATCGCTGAATGATATGGATTTGAGCAGGGCATCGACATATTCCGTCTCCCCCTCCTCATACAGATACTGTATTCTCTGCTTCATCGCCTCATACTGCTCATCCTCTGCCTTCTGAGCTTCATCCAGACTTTTCTGAGTTGTGTCTATCTCCGTCTGGAGCTCGTCTGTCTGCTCCTGCAGGCTCGTTATCTGAGTCTGGACGGATGTCATCTTGGCATCCAGATCCGCAACGTCCTGAACGATCTTGTTCTGCTGTTCCTCCAGAGAATCCAGAACGTCCTTGGCATTCTTCTCGTTTTCACTGGCATCATCCTTCTGACGCTCAGCCTCTTCCTTCGTCATGGCATATGCCATATTTCCCCCGGTCTGAGACGCAGCCATGCCCCCCATGACTACACATCCCGCAACAAGCAATGCCATCCTTCTGATATTCCCTTTTACATTGACTTTCTTTTTCATAATCTACTACTCCTTGTTATCCCCATCTAACAATTAACTAGTATATCTTATGTCGTCGTGCGTGAGCGCGATGACCTGCGCACGCATCAGCGTGCTTCATTATATTATATCGCCTGCCGGCTCAATGAGGGCATTCGCATTATGACGTCTTGCGCAAGCGCATCCGTCGCAATGCTCATTATATCATACTCTCAAATGCTTCCTCGTGGTAAGGATACTTCCTACCAGTCCAACACCGATACCAAGCACAAGTCCAACCGGTATCATGGTCTTGAACAGGTCATGCTGGCTCACAAATGCAAACAGCGTTGTGACAACCTTAAATCTTCCGGCAACATATGTCAGTATCTTATCATACATGTAGTACAGAAGGACCAGAGGTATAGCCGAACCGACCGCACCTATGATCACGCCCTCTATGATGAACGGCGCCCGTACAAATACATTTGTCGCACCGATCAGCTTCATGATCCCTATCTCTTCCTTTCGCACCGTGATACCTATGGTGATAGTGTTGCTTATAAGGAAGATAGATACCAGCATCAGTATCACAACTATTCCTATGGATGCATATCCGACAAGGGATGACAGTGTCGTGATGCTGTCCGCAGTCACGTCAGAGCTCTTGACCTTTCTGACTCCTGAAAGCCCCTGGGCAAATGCCACGAACTCCGGCTGTCTGGCCACATCCTTGAGCGTAACCTCATATGAGGCCGAATTCTTAAGTGGATTGTCCTCGCCAAATGCATTCTTTGCCGCCTGTGGATCATCGTAGTTCTGCTCAACAAATTTATTCCATGCGTCATCCGCCGACACGTAATCCATCGTGTTTACATAATCCAGAGTTCTTATCTGTGATCCGATAAGCTGTATCGTGTCGTCCGACACATCCTCGTCAAAGAACACTGATATTGTAACTGTATTCTCAAGCTCCTGCATACCGGACTGAAAGTTTACAACTACCGCATATATGATTCCAAAGAGGAACAGACATGATATGATGGTTCCAAGTGATGCAAGTGAGAACAGAATATTTCTTCTTATATTTGCAAAGCCCTGTCTGAGGATATAGAAAAATGTACTAATCTTCATCTATATATCCTCCTTCCTTCTCGTCGCTGATAATTACACCCTTCTTCAGGGTGATAACTCTCTTCTTCATCTCATTGACGATATCCTTGTTGTGGGTTACCACGACAACTGTGGTTCCTCTCTTGTTGATATCCTCAAGGAGGTTCATGATATCCAATGAGTTCTTAGGATCGAGATTTCCTGTAGGCTCATCCGCCAGTATGATGTCAGGATTGTTGACCAGTGCTCTCGCCATGGCAACTCTCTGCTGCTCACCACCTGAGAGCTCTTTTGGATATGATTTGTACTTGTCTGCAAGTCCAACCAGCGTCAGCATGGCCGGAACACGTCTTCTGATGTATCTCGCCGGAGTCTGGATAACTCTCTGTGCAAATGCAACATTCTCGTATATAGTCCTGTCCTTCAGAAGCCTGAAGTTCTGGAATACGACTCCAATCCTTCTTCTGACCTTCGGTATATCTTTTCTCTTTATCTTGCCATAGTCGTATCCGGCAACAGTGATATTTCCCTCCGTAGGATCGAGCTCCTTGAGCAGAAGCCTAAACAGAGTGGTCTTGCCTGATCCACTGCTTCCAACTATAAATACGAACTCGCCTTTTTCTATATTGATGTTCACATTCTTGAGCGCCTGATTGCCCCCAGGGTATGTCATACTCACGTTCTCTAACTCTATCATCTCATGTCTCCTATATTGCCTCTTTACGGCATAAACTGTACATTATCTTACATTTGTCCATAGTCGGATGATTCTGATTCATTTCATCCTCGCTTCATTATACTACATATTGATTGTTTTGTTGTGTATAGTTTGTGAATTAAAATTAATACACGATGCGGCAGTCTTCATATATCCATATGTAAGGCTGCCGCTTCTATGCAATCTATATTCCAGATAACTGTCCACCGGACATTTTAATAATCCAGTGACTCCATGTACTTCATGTACTTTACAACCATAAGAGCGATCTTGAATGTGATGGCATCCTCGAATACTCTCAGATCAAGGCCTGTGCTCTTCTGCAACTTATCAAGTCTGTATACCAGAGTATTTCTGTGGATGTACAACTGTCTTGATGTCTCTGATACGTTCAGGCTGTTCTCAAAGAACTTGTTGATAGTTGACAAAGTCTCCTCGTCAAACTCATCAGGGCTCTTGCCGTCAAATATCTCTCTGATGAACATCTTGCACAGAGGAAGTGGAAGCTGGTAAATAAGTCGTCCTATTCCAAGATTGCTGTATGCTATGATATCTGTGTTCTCATAGAATATCTTTCCAACATCCAGAGCCATCTTAGCCTCTTTGTATGAACGTGAAACTTCCTTTATCTCATTGACAATTGTTCCGAATGATACATGTACAGATGACATCGCCTCGGTATTGAGCATGTCAACGATGACCTTGGCAATCTTGTTCATGTCGTCATATGTCTCGTTGGACTTGACTTCCTTGACAAGAATGATGTTCTTCTCGTCCACAGCAGTGATGAAATCCTTTGTCTTGGCTGAGAAGATATTACGTACTGTCTCAAGTGCATTGGTATCCTTCTCATTCTTTGTCTCTATGATAAATACGATTCTTCTCACATCAGTATCTATGTGGAGCTTCTTTGCTCTGTTGTAGATATCAACCAGAAGGAGATTGTCTAAGAGAAGGTTCTTGATAAAGTTGTCCTTGTCAAATCTCTCCTTGTATGCGACCAGAAGGTTCTGGATCTGAAATGCTGCAATCTTGCCGACCATATATGTATCATCGGTCTCGCCCTTTGCCATGAGAATATGCTCTAACTGGTTATCGTCAAACACCTTGAAGAACTGATAACCTCTTACAACCTGGCTCTCTGCCGGTGAATCAACAAATGCACGAACTGAATCCTCGCAGTCATCTATATCCTTAAGTGTTGACGCAAGCACTTTTCCCTCTGTGTCCAACACGCACAGGTCAGTTCTTGTTATACCTTTTAATCCGTCTATTGTATCCTGAAGAATCTGGTTTGATATCATTCTTTTCACTCCTTATACTCATTATACGTTTTATCCCGTAATCCATTACTCTTATTTTAAAGCAAAATTGTAGAAAAAAAAAGAGAAAATGCAGATTTTTTATATGTATTTTCTGCATTTTCTCAATTTTTCAAGAATTAAACTACTGTTTCCAGTTATCTGGAGTGTAATTGTAAGTTCTATGTGTTATCTAAGACTAGTTAACAAGGATCTCCTCTGTCTCCTTATCGAAGATATGAATCTTGCTTAAGTCAAATGCGAACTGAACTGTGTCGCCAGGTCTAGCTGTTGTACGAGCATTTACTCTTGCTGTGATATCGAACTGGTCGATTGTGAAGTATAAGTAAACCTCGGCACCAAGCATCTCGTAGATGTTGATTCTTGCATCGATTACGCTCTCTGGTGATGACTCGATGAAGAGCTGCTCATCATGAATATCCTCTGGACGGATACCAAGAACAACTTCCTTATCGATAGCATCAAGTGCGATAAGTCTCTCAGCCTTGCTGTCTGGAACCTTGATTGAATGTGAACCGAACATAAGGAGAACGTCAGCACCTGACTTAACAACCTTACAATCGATGAAGTTCATAGGTGGCATACCCATGAATCCGGCAACGAACAGGTTACATGGCTTGTCGTAGAGGTTCTGAGGTGTATCTACCTGCTGGATGATACCATCCTTCATAACTACGATTCTTGTACCAAGTGTCATAGCCTCTGTCTGGTCATGTGTTACGTAGATGATAGTTGTCTGGAGTCTCTGATGAAGCTTTGAGATCTCAACACGCATCTGTACACGAAGCTTAGCGTCAAGGTTTGAAAGAGGCTCGTCCATAAGGAATACCTTTGGCTCACGGACAATTGCACGTCCCATAGCAACTCGCTGTCTCTGTCCACCTGATAAAGCCTTTGGCTTTCTGTCAAGAAGATGCTCGATATCAAGAATCTTAGCTGCCTCATGTACAGCCTTGTCGATCTTCTCCTTTGGAACCTTTCTTAACTTAAGTCCAAATGCCATGTTATCATATACTGACATATGTGGGTACAGAGCGTAGTTCTGGAATACCATCGCAATATCTCTGTCCTTTGGCTCTACATCGTTTACGAGCTTGTCGCCGATCCATAACTCACCTGAGCTGATATCCTCAAGTCCTGCTATCATTCTAAGAGTTGTTGACTTTCCACATCCTGATGGTCCAACAAAGATGATGAACTCCTTGTCTTCGATCTCAAGGTTGAAGTCCTTAACTGCGTTGAATCCGTTAGGATATACCTTGTAAATGTTCTTAAGTGATAAACTTGCCATTTGAAATTACCTCCGTAGTGTATATAATCTTGTTTTTGTTCACCCTAAAAACTATTGTTATTCTACATCATTGGCATTTTTCATTCTATGTGATTATTGCTCAAAAAAATTTTTAAACTTTTGTCTAAATTGTATACGTGCACAAATTTTGCAACATTTTGACGATTTTCGAACCGTTTTCCCTTGGTTTAAACTTCCTTTTTTGTGAAACCTTCACCATACCCATTTATGTCAATAGGGTTTTTCGTCACGTTTTCGGTATATTTTATTACTTTTGCCTATTGTTTTTACTCATATATATACTTGACAAACCAGAAAAATGTAGAACAGCCGGCAAAATCTGTAACATTTTGTACTACAGTAAAAAAACTCTGCTGATATCGGCGTTTTCTATTCCGATATCAGCAGAGTTTTCTATATATTTTCTACATATTCTTCTATATCTAGTTGTTGGCTGCGTTGTCCACACCTATTACTACGACAATGTCTGCACCTGAAATGTCAACATCTGAAGCAACAGATGAGTCAATATCTGATCTGTCAGCCGTTGCCGCTCCACCCAGAAGGCTTACAAGTCCGCTCACATCATATGAATCTGATGTGTAGATAACTGTTGTTGACTGATCTCCGTTGTCATATGTTCCTATATCTACTGATGTGTATCCATCCGCTGTGAGTGTTGTCTGCCATGTAGCTGCCACACCTGACACGCCTGATGCGTTGAGCACTACTACTTTTGCATCCTTGCCATTTCCTGCATTTGCATCCTCTGTTGAAGCGTCCTGTGAGCTGTCATCCGCTGATGTGTCTGAGCTGTCTGCAGCATCGCCTGAACCTCCAAATGTAGGATCTGACGGATCTGACTCCTCAGTCACGATGCTTGTCTTATTGCCCGTGTCCGATGCGTCTGATTTCTTGCTCTTGCTGACGGTTCGTGCAAGCAGTACGAGCATGACAACTATAGCCACTGCAAGTATGATAACCGCTGCTCTGAGCATTGTATCTAAGAATAATTTCATTACTTTCTTACCCATTATATAGCCTCCATCTCAATATAAATGTATATTCTCATTTGTTAACAAAAACAACTAGAGTATACCAAAGTGCTTTTTTATTTTCAACATTTAATTCGCATGATATACTAGAATTAAATTTTTGTTCACAAATAGCGGAGGTACAGATTTGAAAACAGCGATAATAATTGGCGCCTCGACAGGCATCGGAAGAGCGACAGCACTGGCGCTTTCAAGCAAATATAACAGCATATCTATCACTTCATTCAAACACAAAGAAGAGCTTCTCTCTCTGAGAGACGAACTTATGGCAAAAGGCTGCATCTGTTACTGTGAGACCGGAGACGCCGGGGATATGGAATTTATGGAGAAGTTTATACAAAATACCATAGATCATCTCGGCAGCGACATCGATCTCCTCATCAACAATGCCGGCATATCTTATGTGGGGCTTATAAACGATATGACCGCACAGGATTTTGACAGAACCATGAAGTCAAATGTGTACTCGGTTTTCAATAGCTGCCGACTCGTGGTTCCTCACATGATCCAGCACCACAAAGGACACATAATCAATATCTCATCCGTGTGGGGAAATGTCGGTGCGTCGTGTGAGGTCGCATATTCAGCCTCCAAGGGTGCTGTAAATTCCTTCTCAAAGGCTCTTGGAAAAGAGCTTGCTCCAAGCGGTATAACTGTCAACGCCATAGCATTTGGCGCAATTGACACCTCCATGAACGGTCATCTGTCACCGGAGGAACGCCAGATGCTGGAGGATGAAATACCTGCAGGAAGAATGGCCATACCTTCTGAAGCGGCAGATTTCATTGTGCACATTGCCGAGTGTGGAGAATACCTGAATGGTCAGGTGATCACATTTGATGGCGCATGGCAATAGGTGCTTTTCATCAAATTTTACAACAGTATAGGCAATTTCGTCCAAATTTCTATTGCTTAATTGTATATATTGCATTAGAATATTTTATATATGTTATAGAATCGGGGTTATAAAATGGGATTTGGATTTGGGAAAAAGAAGAAAAATATTTCATCGGACACAACTCCCGCCGCCGCAGATATCAAGACTACTCTTGACGAGGACGGCAATGTGGAGATTGTTTCCAAAAACTTCAAGATGAAGCCGACACAAAAGCTGGCGGAGCAACCATCCAGTGAAGGGGACACTTGGATCTGCTGGGGATGCGGACAGCCTACGGATCAGGATATCTGTCCTGTCTGCGGTAAGAAACGCACAAAGTAACAACTCACACACACAAGGGGCTGTGAAAAAACTCGATTGAGTTTTTTCGCAGCCCTTTTTTACTTTATTGCAATGCGGTCACTGCGCATCGCTTACATTTATTTTCTCTACACTCTGCTAAAATGTGATTCCAAGAGCATTTATTATGAGTCCCCACGCAAGGCCTGCAGCATACAGCACCACTGCTATCCTTATATTCTCCACAGGTCTATGCCTGTTCATCCTAAAGAGCACCACAAGGCCTACTCCTGCACTCACCAGAAGTCCTGACATCATAGCACCCGCGCTGAGTATTCCCTGAAGATACAGCTCGGTTATTATGACTGATGCCGCACAGTTAGGAATAAGCCCCACCAACGCTGCTGCCGCCTCTCCAAGCACAGGCACATCATTGAATATGCGGGCTATGGATTTCTCTCCTACAGCCTCTATGATCACATTTATCACAAGTGAGAATATAAATATAAATATCGCAATCTTTGCAGTGTGCACCAGAGCAGATCTGAATATTCCACCCTCGCAGTCGCAGTGTTCCTGTTCGCACACCTCATGGATATTCTTCTCTCCCAAATGTCCGTGGTCGTGACTGTGCTCATGGACATAGTCATGCACATGTCCCTTTCCTTTCTTCTCAGCAGCATCCTTATACACTATATTCTGTGTATGTATGGAGCTTTCTGCCGCTTTTGCAGTGTCACTGTGCACATGTCCGCCATGGTGTTCGTGTTCATCATGTCCGCCATGTCTGTGGACTGGATCTATCTTCTTTACCTGGACCGGCTTTCTCAGTCTGTCCAGCACAAATCCTACTATATAGCCTGTTATTACGGCTATGACCGCCTTTGTCGCAAGGATCTTCACTATTGTCCCCGCGCTTATCGCGTCATTTGACAGCATGATCGGCAGCATCTCGTCCGAGGTTGACATGAACACGGCTATGAGCACGCCCGCCCCTATCACGCCTCCGCTGTACAGGTTGGATGCCATAAGTGAAAATCCGCACTGTGGCACTATTCCCAGCACTCCGCCAATCAATGGCCCAAGCTTCTCTGCCTTTCCAAGCACATGTGCCTGTCGGCCTGCAGTTTTTCTCTCAAGCCACTCCATGACCACATAGGTGATGAGCAGAAACGGGATGAGCTTCACCGTATCAAACAGTGCATCCTTAAATGAATCTATAAGCAATTCCTTCATATTATAAAACACTCCTTCTCAGATCAGCACTCGTAGATATTGTACCCACAATTGTCCTGACTGAATCCAAAATACTCCTCGTTGGTCATATCCATGAAATAGCTGCATATCACCCTGCATATTCCGTTATGGCAGACAAACAGTACCGACGAATCCGGATAGGTCTCGCGGGTTTCAATTATAAGATCGTACGTTCTCCTGGCAATATCCATCATGGATTCTCCACCAGGATATCTGTATGCGAACATTCTTTTATTGTTCAGGAAATCCCTGTCGTCCCTCTGGACACCCTCATACACACCGTAATCCTGTTCTATAAGCCTTTCATCCGTAAGTACCGGCAAATGCTTTCTCTCCGCCACCGCTCGTGCTGTCTCCTGTGCCCTGGAGAGCGGCGATGCTATTATCACGTCAATAGAGCAGCTATCCAATCTCTCTGCAAGAAGCTGTGCCTGCTGAAGTCCTTTATCTGTAAGAGGGGAATCTGTCCTGCCACAGACCTTATTAAGTCTGTTCCATTCCGTCTCTCCGTGTCTTGCAACATATAACTTCATATGTTTTCTCCTTCCAGTCATATTGAATATCTGATCTTTCTCCCAACTGTGTATTAACTACAAAAATCTCATGTCTTTATAATATTAAGCATTTTTGCAAATTAATCAACTGTTTTCGGCTGTTAAAACGTCTGGAATTATCTTCTATATACTCATGCTGTCTGAGCTCGAACTATTGTCTTTGTTCTGTAAACTGCTATTTGTGCTGTCATTCTGCCCATTATCTGAATCACCATCCAGTCTCTGCATATTTCCACCATCTGAATTGCCACCTGGTCTCTGCATATTTCCATCATCTGAGTTGCCGCCTGGTCTCTGCATATTTCCATCGTCTGAATTACCACCTGGTCTCTGCATATTTCCATCATCTGAGTTGCCGCCCGGTCTCTGCATTCCGCCATTATCTAAATTGCCGCCCGGTCTCTGCATTCCGCCTGAGCCCTCGCTGTATGTAATATCATCCAGTGTAAATGTACTGCTCTGGTCACCGACAGTCAAAGTGTAGGTCTCACCCTGTTTCATGTCTGATGTGCTGATAACAACCGAGTTAAATTTCTTATCCACCCTATAGCTGAGCACTTCTTTGCCATCGGAATCGGTGAGTGTGATCGTCTCTCCGGCGTCTATCCACTCGTCAAAGTTGACCAGAGCCGAGCACTGTGTGGACTCATCTCCAAATCCCTGTGCCATACCGAAACCACCTACAGCCACGATCTCGCCGCCTGTTATCGCAGCACAGATTCCGTAGTCCATCGCGCCATTGCCATTGTCAGAAGGACCGAGTACATACACGCTGCCTCCTGTAATTCCAATGCAGCCGTTGGAGTCTATTCCATCACCATCAGCATTTATGTTTATCGTTCCTCCTGTTATAAGAATATATGCATCACTGTCGGCATCCATGTCCACTCCGCCCATACCTGGGTCGCCTCCAAAACCATCATGGTTGTCTCCCGAGCCTGAGCTGCCTCCAGCTGCATTGAAGCCGTCATCACTGGATATCACATCTATATCACCGCCAGTCACAAGGATCTTATCCCCCTCTACCCCCTCACAACTCTTAGATACATCTATATCTCCACCAGTTATTATCAGAAGTCCCTCCGCATGGATCGCGTCATCGCCAACCGATATGTTGATATCTCCGCCTTCTATATATACATATCCATCCTGCTGGTCGTCATTTCCCGCATGTATACCATCCTCATCACAACTCAGGTTAAATGTTCCATCCGCAATTCTCACGCTATCCTTGCCGTTCAGGCAGTGATCCTGACTGTATATGGTATAAGTGCCGCCTGTAACCACCAGGTCATCCTTGGACACGATTCCATGTCCCGTGTTATCCTTGACCGTCAGGCTTCCAGTGCCATTAAGTGTGAGATCACATTTGGCAAATATCACAGCGTCCACATTATTGTCATCCGTCTGGACGTAGTCTCCGGATACCGTAAGACTGTTCCCTGCCCCTTCCGCCAACGTAACAAATACCTTGTCAGCGTTCTTTGCATATATAGCCGCATAGTCCGCAGCCGTGATCGATACTCCGTCAAGTACAAGTTGAACCTTATCGTCATCGCCCGCATCCACCACGATGGTGCCGTCTGTGAATGTCCCTGACAGAACGTATACACCGGCCGCTTTGATCGTCACCACTCCATCCTCGATCTGAACATTTGAACTATTACATGCGGCTGTCTTTCCCGATAATGTTATCTTTACAGCATCGCTCTCATCATAGTTTCCCGCCAGATCCCACTTCGTGAACATATCTGTTATATCTATAGCCGCATCGCTCATGGCTTCATCTATAGCCGCCTGCATTTCCTCCACAGTCATCTCTGTCTTTACACTGGTATTCTCTGCATCCGCACTGCCATTTGGGCTTTCTTTATCAGCGTCCGTCTCTGTGCTCACATCACTTGTCACCTCAGTATCAGAAGTCGAGCTTGTGCTCTGGCTGGTTGAACATCCGACAAGCATTGCCATGCACATGGCCGCTGTCAACCCTATAGCCAGACATTTGCGGATTTCCGCTCTATGTCTCATATATTTATTCTTCCTCATACGATCATCTCCTTACTAAGTATCTGCCTTATCAACTGACTTCTACAATGTCATGTCCCCCGAATCCACCTGTGCCAGCATGATCTCAAGGTTGCCATTTCTCACTCTGAGCTTATCTATCATATCCTTCTGATTTGTGTGCTTCTTAAGCTTCACCACATATGTAAGCTTGAACAGGCTTCCCATGTTGGTCGTCTTCACATTTATCAGTCTGTAACTGTCTGTACAGTCGGCAAGTATCTCATCAAATGCCTCTGTATAGTCGAGATTTTCAGGCACGGTGATCTTCAGGGCTCTCTCTTCATCCCTTCCGCCGCCAAATCCAGTAAGGCTGCAAATGAACATCGCTCCGCCTAGTATGGCGGCAAATAATACTGCATATCCTATAAATCCCATTCCGGTCACAAGTCCTGCTCCCATCGCAAGGAATATGGCGCATATCTCCTTTGCCGAACCTGGAACCGATCTGAACCTTACAAGGCTGAATGCACCTGCCACAGCAACACCCGCGCCAACATTGCCATTTACCATCATGATCACCACGCACACAACCGCAGGTATAAGTGCCAATGTCACCAAAAAGCTCTGTGTATATTTACTCCTAAACGCGTACACCCCTGCAAGGAATACGCCTATCACAAGAGATACCGCTATGCAGATCAGAAACTCCTGCACCGTTATCGTTGTCGCCGTTCCAAATATACTGTCAAATAATCCTGTCATCTTCTATCTCCTCCTGTCTATGTTTGCCACTTTATCATTTAAATAATTCGTCTTTTTTAGTTTCTGGCTTTAAATATATATGATCCACTTATGTCAGCCTACCATCTGTTTATACGCCTCTCCATACTTTGAAAATGACGTCTTGTATGCTCCATACTTTGTCAGCAGATGTGACAGCCACAGCGGGAACCCACCTGCCATCTTGATCTCCATCAACACCTTATATTCTGGTATGACCTTGTGCCCATATGGTTCTTTCTGAAGTGTCAGATCGTCATTCTGCCACAGTATATTGTAATCAAACGTGATCCTGAGCTCCGGATCATCTATTCCTTTGTAGGAATCTCTCTCATACGAGAGAACCACCGCAGGCTCCAGATCCCTGTACACCTGCATGAAGTAATCTATCTCCCTTCCTATCTGACAATCCTCGTGCAGCGGCTGACCGCCCACCAGATAATCCATGGCCTCCTGTTCAGGCACCTCCAGCCTCCTTTTGTACACAACAGATTTGTATTTCTTCTTGAGCTCGATAAAAACCTCTGAATCGTCATCCGGGACTCCATAGCTTCTGAGCCTGAGCTTCTCTTTGTAAACCGGCTTTTCTATGGAGTCTCTGATGAGCCTGTGGGAAGGAGTGTCAAAATATATGTTAATGATCTGGCTATGTGCAAACCTGTCCGGCTGCATATACCTTATCATTTCGCTCATTATCTGCTCGTACTGTTCTCTATCTAACATGTACTTAAGTTCATATCTTTTAAACGTGTTGTCTGCCATAAGCATCATCCTTTCTTTACCTTATCTCCTCTTGATGATGCTATAATAGCCTGTAAAACTTAAACGAACTTTAAATATAAAAAATTGTCTTCGGTGACTCCTGTTGGTGTGTATTCTCTACGTTGTATATCCAATCGGTAGTGCCGGCGACCGAACTTTGACGCTTCTGTGCCGCCGCAGAGAGTTAGGCGCCCTTATCTTGCTTGGCGCGGCGTACACGATGGAAGCAAAGTCAAAGTGAGGGTAGACAAACGTGATTGGATATACAACATAGAGATTACACCAACAGGAGTCACCGAAGACAACCGCAACGCAAAAACGTCCATCTGCGGATCACTCCACAGATGGACGTCTATAGTCTTATATTATAATCTTATGTCTAGTTGATTTGAAGATGTGGCTCTCGTCAAATGCTTATGATTAGCAAACACCCTGAGCAAGCATAGCGTCAACAACCTTCTCGAAGCCGGCGATGTTAGCACCTGCAACATAGTCTGCGTTTCCGCCAACTGTCATGTCGTATCTCTTTGCTGCATCTGAGATGTTAGCGTAGATTGTCTCCATGATTCCCTTGAGCTTGCCATCAACTTCCTCGAATGTCCATGAAAGTCTCTCGCTGTTCTGGCTCATCTCAAGAGCTGATGTAGCAACACCACCTGCATTTGCAGCCTTACCACCAACGAAGAGAACACCATTCTCCTGAAGGTACTTAGTAGCCTCAAGAGTTGTAGGCATGTTAGCGCCCTCTGTTACTGAGATAACGCCGTTTGCAACAAGCATCTTAGCATCGTCAAGGTTAAGCTCGTTCTGTGTAGCACATGGAAGAGCAAGGTCACACTTGATTGACCATACGCCGTGATCATTTGCATCCTTCTTTACATGGTACTCAGCTGATGGTCTAGCAGCAGCATAAGCATCAAGACGTGCTCTCTTAACTTCCTTAACTTCCTTAAGAAGTGCAACATCGATTCCTTCTGGATCGTAGATCCAACCTGTAGAATCTGAACATGTAACACACTTAGCACCTAACTGATGTGCCTTCTGGATTGCGTAGATTGCAACATTACCAGCACCTGATACTGCACAAGTCTTGCCTGCGATATCAATGTCATGATCCTTTAACAGTGCGTTTGTAAGGTAAAGCAGTCCGTAACCAGTAGCCTCTGTACGAGCAAGTGATCCACCATATGTAAGTCCCTTACCTGTGAGAACTCCCTCGTATGATCCACGGATTCTCTTGAACTGACCGAACATGAAACCGATCTCTCTAGCGCCTGTTCCGATATCTCCAGCTGGAACATCGACATCAGCACCGATATACTTACAAAGCTCTGTCATGAAGCTCTGGCAGAATGCCATGATCTCTCTGTCTGACTTACCCTTAGGGTCGAAGTCTGAACCACCCTTACCGCCACCGATTGGAAGTGTTGTAAGTGAGTTCTTGAAAACCTGCTCGAAACCAAGGAACTTAATGATACCAAGGTTTACTGATGGGTGAAGTCTGAGACCTCCCTTGTATGGTCCAATGGCATTGTTGAACTGTACACGGAAACCTCTGTTGACCTGTACCTGTCCGTTGTCATCTACCCATGGTACTCTGAACATGAGCTGTCTATCTGGCTCTGTGATTCTCTCGAGGATAGCATTCTTTCTGTAAAGCTCCTCATTTGCCTCGATACAAGGTCTGAGTGAATCAAGAACCTCTGTTACTGCCTGTAAGAACTCAGGCTGATCTGCATTCTTCTTCTGTACTATCTCGAGTACTTCATCAACATATGACATAGTAAAAATCCTCCTAAACTGATTATATATCGTGACCTGTTAATTATTTTCTGACCACGCTCCCTATTATAGTATAGGAAATTAAGATTGTAAAGAAAAAACTTGTGAAATCTAAGTATTTTTTTGTTTTTGCTTAATTTTCCCCTGTTTTTATCAATTAAGCTTATTATTTATAAACATTCTTCTTGTTTTGGGGTATTTCCCGCTGAGTTAAACGTCTAAAGTCTTTTCGACACAGTTTTCACTTTTTACTTCTTCTCCTCATCGTGGTGAAGATCATTCTTCCAGTATCTGCATCTGTGCTTTACATTTGTGGAGAATACGATCTGAGTCTTGGTCTTGCCAAATCTCTGAAGTTCGCCAACAAAATGATCGAGATCTGCTGTTGTCTTGAAACGTACCTCAATGAGCATTGAGTAATCTCCTGTCACACAGTTGCACTCCACAACATTTAACACGCTGTCTATATATGGATAGAACTCAGCCTTCTGCTCAGGTGAAACCTCCAGATTGATAAATGCCTTGATATAATGACCCATAGCCTCCGGGTTGAGCTTGGTCGTAAATCCCTCAAGCACGCCCTCGGCAAGCATCCTGTCTATTCTTGTTCCAACTGCTGTAGGTGACATGGACACCTCAGCGCCTATATCCTTGAGTGATACACGTGCATTGTCCTGAAGCATGGCAAGTATCTTCTCATCCACCTCATCCAGTCTGTAGTATATCAGTTCTTTCTTTTCCATAAGATGTCTTCTCCTTCTCACTTTCTAAGGCAATTACAATATTATCCTACATAACCGCAATTGTCCTTTTCCCTATTCAAGCACCTTATCTCGTGGTGCAACTTGTGTTTCACAATCATATTAGCATATTTACTTAAGATTATAAATGTGTAGTGTCATTATATACCCTGCTCTGCGCAAATTACAACCTGATTTTTATGTATATTTACCGTTATACTCAACCTGGATTTTTACCCATAAGTTTTCGTCATTTTACGATATAATTATCCTCAAGCCAGTGCGCCACCCCATCCTCATCATTGGATGAAATAACCGCTGTGGCATACCTTTTAAGCTGTTCATCAGCATTTTGCACTGCGTAGCTTTCGTCAGCAAGTTCAAACATATCTATATCGTTCCTGCCATCTCCAAAGGCAACCACCCTGTCGCATCCCAGAAGTTCCTGCAGCTGTTTTATTGCATTGGCCTTGGATGCCGCAAGCGGCATGATCTCCAGCCATTGTTCATCCGTATAAATGTCTTTCTGATATACACAGTGAAATTTATCCTTATACTTATCGTACAACGGCTTTAATTTTTCCGGACTGTCAATGCAGGTTATGTAGAAAATATCTCCCACTTTCAAGTTCTCCACAGACTGTACTACATTCGTCCTGACATCCCCCTGTCTGCTGAGCAGGAACTTCTTCATACCATCTGTGCACAGCTCCGAGACATATGAAAACTTCTCCTTGCCATCTATCTGCGCATACACTATCGGAAATATCTGATTACCGAATAGATCATCAAGCACCTCTCCTACCGATTCATCAAAGTAATTTGCAGCAAGAACTTCACCGGTAAGATTGTCTACTATAAACGCCCCATTGTATACGATCAGTGGAATTTCTGCCCGCAGTCCGCTTGTCACCTTCTTCGCTGTGATAAGTGAGCGCGCCGTGGCATAAGAGAATATCATCCCTCTGTCTGTCAGATTATTGATTACACTGTTTGTATACTCGGATGTGGTCTCATTACTGCGAAGAAGCGTACCGTCCAGATCTGATACATATAAAGTTTTCATGTTGTCACCCACCTATCTCAATTTTCTGCAATACATGCTATTTTTCTACAACTCACACATTTTCATACAACGTACACTATTCCTATAACGCTTTCGTTTTCCCACAATTCACTCGATTTTCAATTTTCTACTACATACTATTTTCCATAACATTCTATCTTCTGTACAGGATCTCCACATCGCCGTCCACGAATCCGGCGGCAACAGCCTCATACTTCTTCAGCTCATCGGCATATTTTCCCTCTGTGAGATACTTTCTGATCATCTCACAGGAAATATCAAGTATCTCCTCCCAGCCGGTATCCTGCTGCCATCCGTACAGGTCCTCCCCGGTGGTGAACTCCTCGTAACAATTCCAGTCCTCATCCTCCTCGTCAAAATAAGTTGAACTTATCAACTGGATCGACCAGTGCAAGTCCACCTCTTCATATATATTGAAATTGATTGCCACACCAGGTAACGGCATATTCTCATCTAAAATTCTGTCTAACCATTTTGCAAATTCATCGTACATATCTATTCCCCCTGTTCGTCACGTTTTTTCCTACAAGTCTTTACTGTTATTTCTATGTTCAACCTTCTAATCCTTCTCATATATAAATGTCGTATCTCCTATGGTGCATTTCAGATATTTTCCATCTATCGTGCCCGTTGAAAAGCTAAGAGTATCCGTCATCTTAAAGTTGTACTGATTATTCCCCGTCTGTTCCACCTGCAGATTGATAGTCTTATCCCCCATCGCCTTACCGGAATAGTAAAATGTTGCAGTATCACCACTTATTTCATAGATCTCTTTTGTGTCCTCACTCTTGACCTTATACGTCTTGCCATCTGGTGTCTCACTTTTTACAAGCACCCATTTTCCATCCAGCGTCTCAGTCTTACCACACGCTGTAAACGCAAACACACATACCACTACCAGTATCACTGATATCATTTTCTTTATATTCCCCATTTTATTTCCTCCCTTTTGAATATCTGTCATCTAAGTTATTTTATCAAAAAGGCTGATGTGAAGTCTTCACTCTTACACATCAGCCTCATTTTTATGATTCTATTTAATTACTTGTTGTTCTTGATGTACTCATCAATTCCCTTTGCACCAGCTCTGCCAGCTTCCATTGCAAGGATAACTGTTGCAGCACCTGTTACGGCATCACCACCGGCATATACGCCTTCCTTGGTCGTCTGTCCGTTTGATTCTTCTGCAATGATACACTTCCACTTATTTGTCTCAAGTCCCTCTGTTGTCGATGAGATAAGTGGGTTTGGTGAAGTTCCAAGCGACATGATGACTGTGTCAACGTCCATTGTGAACTCTGAATCAGGAATCTCAACAGGTCTTCTTCTGCCGGATGCATCAGGCTCGCCGAGCTCCATCTTCACACACTTCATACCGCAAACCCAGCCGTTCTCATCCTCAAGGATCTCTGTTGGGTTTGTGAGGAGATCAAATATGATTCCCTCTTCCTTAGCGTGGTGAACCTCCTCAACTCTGGCTGGGAGCTCCTCCTCTGAACGTCTGTATACGATATGTGTCTCAGCGCCAAGTCTGAGTGCTGTTCTCGCTGCATCCATAGCAACATTTCCACCACCGACAACGGCAACCTTCTTACCTCTCATGATAGGTGTATTTGAATTCTCGTCAAATGCCTTCATGAGGTTGCTTCTTGTGAGGTACTCATTTGCTGAGAATACGCCGTTGGCATTCTCGCCTGGGATACCCATGAACTTAGGAAGTCCTGCACCTGATCCGATGAACACTGCGTCAAATCCCTCATCCTCAAGGAGTGAGTCAATGGTAACTGACTTTCCTACTACTACATTTGTCTCTATCTTGACTCCAAGTGACTTGATGTTCTCGATCTCCTTGGCAACTACCTTCTCCTTTGGAAGACGGAACTCTGGGATTCCGTATACGAGAACTCCGCCTGGCTGGTGAAGTGCCTCGAATATAGTTACGTCGTAACCCATCTTTGCAAGATCTCCGGCTGCTGTCACACCTGAAGGACCTGATCCGATGACTGCCACCTTATGACCATTCATCTCCTTTGCAGGCTCTGGCTTGATTCCGTTCTCACGGGCCCAGTCAGCAACAAATCTCTCAAGCTTACCGATGGATATCGCCTCGCCCTTGATTCCTCTGATACACTTCTGCTCACACTGTGTCTCCTGTGGACATACACGGCCACATACAGCAGGAAGTGCTGATGACTCGCTGATGATCTTGAATGCCTCAGCGAAGTTGCCCTCCTTGACCTGAGCTATAAATCCAGGGATATTGATAGATACAGGACAGCCATTCATACATGGGGCGTTCTTACATCCTATACATCTTGAAGCCTCAGCCATAGCCTCCTCTTCATTATATCCATAACAAACCTCTTCAAAATTCTTTGCACGTACCTGTGGCTCCTGCTCGCGAACCGGCACTCTCTTCCAAACATCTACTTCTATAGCCATTACTTGTCACCTCCACAGTTTCCACATCCGCCATGATGTGTATCGCCCTCTTTTGCTGCAAGGAATGCTCTGCCCTCTGCAGTCTTGTAGAGCTGCTGACGCTGCATAGCCTCCTCAAAGTTCACCTTGTGACCATCGAACTCTGGTCCATCTACACACGCGAACTTAACCTCTCCGCCTACTGTCACACGGCAGGCACCACACATACCTGTTCCGTCTACCATGATAGGGTTAAGGCTGACAACTGTAGGAATCTCAAGCTCCTTTGTGAGCTTACATACAAACTTCATCATGATCATAGGTCCGATGGCAACACACACATCATACTTGTTGCCAGCGTCTACAAGCTTCTGGATCTCATTTGTAACGACACCCTTGCTTCCATATGAACCGTCATCTGTCGTGATATACAGGTTGCCGGCTACCTTCTTCATCTTGTCCTCAAGAATGATGAGTGACTTGTTTCTTCCTCCGACGATGACATCAGCTTCGATGCCCTGCTCGTGGAGCCACTTTACCTGTGGGTATACAGGCGCTGTTCCAACACCACCTGCAACGAAGAGGATCTTCTTTTTCTTGAGCTCTTCTATATCTTCTTTGCAGAACTCTGATGGACATCCAAGTGGTCCAACGAAATCCGCAAATGAATCTCCTGCCTTCTTATTCTTCATCATCTCTGTAGCAGCTCCGACTACCTGGAATACTATAGTGATGGTTCCGTCCTCTCTTGAGTAATCGCAGATAGTGAGAGGAATTCTCTCTCCATCCTCTGAACCTCTGACAATTACAAACTGTCCCGGAAGACATTTATTTGCAACTCGTGGTGCAACCACGTCCATGAGGTATATGGTCTCTGTCAACTGTTCAACCTTAGTAATCTTATACACTCTGTGCTCCGTCCTTTCCGACAGCCAAATCTGACTGTTATGATCATTTTATTCTGTAAATGGGTGCAAACGCCCCTATTTATACACGTACGTACTTAATTTAGCAAAAAATATCAACAAAATCAAGGTATATGTAAAAATAGCACTGTTCTAAAAATTATCCTCAGGTGCAAAAAATCCCGCCAAAAGAGAAATTTTTCTCTCTGGCAGGGACTATTATATCTTACTTTATATTACTGTCTCTTTCGCTTCGCCTTGGCCTTGAGCGCTTCCTCTTTCCTTCTCTCGTTCTCCTGAATTATAAGCTTCTTCATTCCCTCCAGCTTTTTCTGGTTCAGCCTTATCTGCTCAAGCTCGCTCTCCGCTACTTGCTGCGCCTCTTTGCTCTGGAAGGTGACAAACTTGTCAAATGCTCCCGGATAGGCAAATGTCTTTTCTACATTATTATAAGAAAATACAATTCTTATATGGCTTCCATCACATTCCATCACACTGCCTTCACCAAACTTCACATGGTTTACTTTTTCATTCTCAAACATTATTACATCCTCCTATCCATATTATTTCCATCTACAATACAAATGAAACAGACGCACTAAAATTGCTATATGATACGCCTGCCTGTTTCGATTCGCAAGGCTTACTCTGATCACCAAATGTTCTTCCTGCTACTAAATATACTGTAACAAAAAAATCGGCACTTTTTCCAGTTAAAAATGCCGACTTTTTTATTTTCGTGAAAATAGTCACTACGAGTCATGGTTTTTGTTCATTATTGTTTTCTCAAACACATGAAACATACAAAAATGTGCTCATATTTTTACCAAGCCATATTGTGCACTTTTAATCTATCTTACATTTGCTTTGAGAAGTTCCGCAACCTCCGTCTCTGTTGCAAGTGAGAGTGCCTTTGCTGCCAACTCATCTGCTTCAGCCTTCGACCACTTGGCTATCGTTCCTCTTGTCGCAAGGACTGAAGTGGCACTGACTGAAAACTCTCCCAGTCCAAATGATATGAGGAGAGGTATGAGCAACGGATCTGCTGCCGCCTCACCGCACATGCCTACCATGATGCCCACTGCATTTGCCGCCTCAATGATATTCTTCATGGAACGGAGGACTGCAGGATTGTAGGATGAGTACAGATAAGCAACCTTAGCGTTGCCTCTGTCAACCGCCATAGTGTACTGCGTCAGGTCATTTGTGCCTATGCTGAAGAAGTCTGCCTCCTTTGCGAGCAGGTCTGCTATGAGACTTGCCGCAGGAGTCTCTATCATTGCACCGACCTGGATATCCTTGTTGTATGCTATATTCTCAGCGTCAAGCTCCGCCATGAGTTCCTTAACAAGAGCCTTCACACTTCTGATCTCATCAACACATGTGACAAGCGGTACCATAATCTTGATATCGCCAAATGCACTCGCACGGAGAAGTGCCCTCAGCTGTACTCTGTATGAATCTTTATTCTGCAGACAATATCTCACTGCTCTGAAACCTAAGAACGGATTGTCCTCTTTCTCAAGTCCAAGGTATGGGATATCCTTGTCACCGCCCACATCAAGGGTTCTGATGATAACCTCTCTGCCCTCCATGTTCTCAGCAGCCGCCTTGTACGCCTGGAACTGCTCTTCCTCAGATGGGAGCTCCGATGCGCCCATGAACAGAAACTCTGTTCTGAAAAGGCCAACGCCCTCTCCGTCACATGCAGCAACCTGCTTTGCATCCTCCGGATTACCAATATTGCCATACAAATGTACCTTTACACCGTCAGCTGTAACTGTATCTTTGCCTCTATATACCTCAAGGAGAGCCTTGTCGCTAAGATATTTCTCTCTCTTTGCCTGATATTCGTCTATCTCTTCCTGTGACGGATCAAGTATGCAGATTCCATCGCATCCGTCAACTACTGCTGTCATACCATCTGAAACCTTGTCCACTATTCCGTCCACGCTGAGTACCGCCGGTATCTCCAGCGCCCTCGCAAGAATAGCAGAGTGGGATGTCTTGCCTCCAACCGCAGTGATGATTCCTGCCACATTCTCCTTGACGATTCCCGCTGTCATGGATGGGGTGAGATCCTCAGCCACAAGAATCGTTCCGGCTGGAACCTCTGATATGTTCACGTCCGGCGTGCCAGTAAGTATCTTGAGCATTCTCACCTTGATGTCGCCGATATCCGTTGCTCTCTGTCTTGTGAGCTCATCATCCGCCATCTGGAACATTCCTGCAAACATGTCACATGTACTCTCAAATGCCGCCTCTGCACAGGTTCCGCTCATGATGGCACCTTTTGTTATCTCATCCATCCCCGGATCTGTGAGGAGAAGTATGTGTCCTTCAAGTATCTCGGCATTGTGCTCTCCGACACTCTCCTTCATAGCCTCTGCCATGGCATGAGTCTTCTCTGTAAATGCTGCAACTGCATCGTCATATCTCTTGATCTCTGCATCTGTATCTGTGATCGTTCTGTTCTCATATTCCGGCTTTGCGTCAGATATGATCACAACCTTTCCAACGCCGTAGCCGGCTGAACCCGCGATTCCTTTTTTCATAAGAAAACCTCCAATTATTTTATATACAACAAATGGTACTCAATCTGAGTACCATTTGTCCGTAACATTTACTGAAGTCTGATATCAGATTTCACTTATCATTTTCCTACTGCGACGTTAGAACATCTACTCGCTCTACTCGCCGAATCCTGACTCGATGAGCTCAACTGCCTTTGCAAGAGCCTCCTTCTCGTCTGCACCATCACACTCTACTGTAACCTCAGCACCACACTTGATGCATGCTGCGATGATCAGCATCACGCTCTTGGCATTGATCTTCTTGCCTGCTACGTCGAGAGTTACTGCGCATGAGAACTTTGTCATCTCCTTTGCAAACACTCCTGCTGGTCTCATATGAAGTCCCTGTTCATTTACTACTTTTACTGTCTGTGCTACCATAATTTCTTCTCCTTCTTTTACGGACGGACCACCGGTATTCATTATGAAGCTTTGGGCTAATGACACATCCTTTTCAGGGTCGCTCCCGCTTATTTCGACCTGCAGCGGTACTAAGGTGCCGCTTATCGCGCCACCTAAGGACCGGCGGTCTCAAATTCCCTTCAAAGGATGTGTCAGTATCCAGCAGCCAATCTATTCTGTGCGTGGTCCTGTCTCTTAATAAAATCTTATATTTGTGGAATTTCGTGAAATAATCCTGTTTCATTCTAACCATATGGTATCACAGCCAGATGACCTGCCATCTTTACTTGATCCATATTTTTATCAGATTTCTTTCGCAAACCCCAATTGTATAAATTATAACATTCTGTCGTTTTTTGTGCATTACTTTTGTGCATTTTTTACTCCTGCACGTTTCTCTTGATAAGACCGAGCATGATACATGTGATCACTGATCCAACAAGCCATGAGATAATATATGGTAACCAGTTGCCTACGGTTGCGAATACGAAAATTCCGCCGTGAGGTGCCATCAGTGTACATTTGAACGCTGCTGACATTCCACCTGCAACTGCTGCGCCTACGAGTGTACATGGTATTACGTGGAGTGGATCTGCTGCTGCAAATGGTATTGCGCCCTCTGTGATGAATCCACACGCCATTACGATGTTTGATACTGTTGAGTTTCTCTCTGCCTTTGTGAACTTCTTAGGGAAGAAGATGCATGCAAGGGCAATTCCGAGTGGAGGTACCATACCACCTATCATCACTGATGCCATTGAGATATAGCATGCCTGAACTGCCGGGTCTGAGAGCTGTGCGCCACCTGCTACAAGCTCTGACGCTGTTGCCAGAACCATTGTTCCGTATACGTAAGCTGCCTTGTTGATAGGACCGCCCATGTCTATCGCCATCATACCTCCGAGGATGATTCCAAGTGGGATGAGAAGGTTTTTATTTGCAAGGGCTGTCAGCATATCTGAAAGTCCTGTATTGATCAATCCAATAATCGGATTGAGTACAAATATCATAAGTACTGCAACTATAAACATACCAACAAGTGGATATATAAGTGTTGGCTTGATTCCCTCCAGCGACTTAGGGAATTTGGAGCAGATCTTTCTAAGAAGAAGAACCACATATCCTGCAAGGAAACCTGCTGCGATACCGCCGAGGAAGCCTGATACTGTGTTTCCGCCGCCTTCTGCGACGAAACCAAACTTTGATATAAATGACTGGAATCCGCCAAGGTTATCTCCTGCCCATACATAACCTGATAGTGCTGCATTACCGGAAGATGCCAGGATACCACCTAGGAAACCAACCGCAAGTCCCGGTCTGTCCGCTATGGACTCTGCTATAAATCCTGCAAGTACTGGAACCATCACGCCCATCGCCAGGCCACCGGCATACTTGAAGAATGCTGAGAGCGGCGTCATGGAACCGAAATTGGCACCACCTGTTGCACCATATCCGCAAAGTGTATCTATAAGGAATGCAAGAGCTGTGAGGATACCACCGCCGATTACGAATGGGAGCATGTGTGATACTCCGTTCATAAGATGCTTGTATATTCTGCTTCCTACACTGCCATTTGCACTGCTTGACTCTTTTCTGCCGCCCTCCTCGTGATGAACAGGAACCTGACCATCCACGATCTTCTGGATGAGCTCCTCAGGCTTGTGTATTCCATCTGCTACTCTTGTGAAAAGAACCGGCTTTCCATCAAATCTTGCTGTTTCAACATTCTTATCAGCCGCAACTATGATACCATCACAATTTGCGATCTCTTCATCAGTAAGAATATTTTTTGCTCCGCCTGAGCCATTTGTCTCAGCCTTTAAAGCATATCCCATCTTGGCGCCGGCCTTCTCAAGTGCCTCGGCTGCCATATATGTGTGAGCTATTCCTGTAGGACACGCTGTAACTGCAAGTACTCTGAACCCTTTCTTCTCAGGAGCCTTCTCAACCGTCTTTTCCTCAGTCTTCTCCGCTGTCTCCTCTGGGAACTTTGCGTTCTCGTATTTGTCAACGACTGCAAGGAATGCATCCTTGTCTGCTGCCTTCAGAAGCTCTGCTCTGAAGTCCTCATCCATGAGGAGCATAGACAGTCTTGAAAGTACCTCAAGATGTACATCTGATCCGCTCTCTGGTGCTGCGATCATGAAGAACAGGTTTGATGGCTGTCCGTCAAGTGAGTCGTAATCAACTCCATCTGGAACTGTCATAGCTGCAAGTCCAGGTCTCTTGACTGCCTTGTTCTTGGAGTGAGGGATCGCTATTCCTTCTCCTATAGCTGTTGAGCCCTCTTCCTCTCTCTTAAGTATTCCTTCTTTGTATGTTTTCTTGTCTGAGATGTTGCCTGCTGCATCGTGCAGGTTTACAAGGTAGTCGATCGCTGCATCCTTTGAATCTACCTTTACACCCAGAGCAATGCTTTCCTTTGATAAAAGCTCTGTGATTCTCATAAGCGTAACCTCCTCTTAAATAATCAGCCGCATCCACATATGCTGCTGTGCGATATCTGAATCTCCTAAGTATTCCCTCTCACGACGGAACACGTACGTTTTACTATAATTGCTTGTAGAGTTCTTCTACTTTGTCCGCTGTGGCAAGGCCTTCTGAAAATGCTGTGGCACTTCCGGTTGCTGTTCCTCTCTTCAGCGCTTCCATGTAATCGTGATCCTTCAGGTAGCTTGCTGTAAAACCTGCCACCATAGAATCACCTGCCCCTACTGAGTTCACAACTGTTCCCTTTGGAACTCCGATCTTGTGAACCTCTCCTGTCTCTGTGATAAGTATTGCTCCATCCCCTGCCATGGATATGAGTACATTTCTTGCACCCATGACCTGAAGCTTCTTCGCATACTCAACAATCTCGTCGTCTGTCTTTAAGACAACTCCGAACATCTCGCCAAGCTCATGGTTATTCGGCTTGATGAGGAATGGATGGAACTTCAATACATTGAGCAAAAGATCCTTTGTCGCATCCACCACGATGTCGATGTTCCTGTTCATAAGCTTCTCCATGATCTGCTCGTATATGTCAGATGGAAGTGATGCTGGTATGGTTCCCGCAAGTATCAGGCAATCTCCCGACTGGAGCTTGTCTAGCTTGTCAAACATCTGCTGAAGCTCATCTTTCTTAATGTCGGGTCCCTGTCCGTTGATCTCCGTCTCCTGTTCTGCCTTGATCTTGACGTTTATCCTGCTGAGACCATTCTTCAGCTGGATAAAATCTGTCCTAACTCCCATGGCCTTGACTCCGTCCTCAATCTCCTTACCGGTAAATCCGGCAACAAAACCGAGAGCTACGGAATCAACTCCTATGTTCTTAAGTACGGTTGAGACATTGATACCTTTGCCGCCATAGAATATGGCTTCTGACTTACTTCTGTTCACCATTCCAAGCTCAAGGCTGTCCATCTTGACAACATAATCGAGCGCCGGATTGAATGTCACCGTATAAATCATTATCTGAGTACCTCCTTTACAACTGTGGCGTCTATGTACTTATCATTTACAAGTCTGTCAGTGATAATACAGGCTTTTTCGATTGCCGCAAATGTCACTGCCGTCACCTTGTCGAACTTGCTGCTGTCGGCAAGGACTATGCTGGCATAAGATCTGTTCACCGCTTCCATCTTCACCATAGCCTCTTCCACATCGACCGTTGTGAATCCATAATCCATATGGATTCCATTTGTTCCAAGAAAGCACTTTGTGAAATTGAACTTTTTCATGGAATTGACCGCCTCGGCTCCGATGATTGCCTCTGTGATCGGCTTTACAAGTCCGCCTATCATATACGTTCTGAGGTTCTTCTTGAGAAGCCGCTTGGCATGTGCTATTCCATTGGTGACAAATGTAGCATTTGTTTCGCCGATATAGTCGATCATGAGAGCCGTGCTGGTTCCTGCATCTATAAATATGAAATCTTCATCATTGATCATAGTTGCCGCGTATTTTGCAATGGCACTTTTCTCTTCGACGTTGAGCTGTGCCTTGGCTGAAACCGGTGCCTCATTGGTGATATATTCATGCTCAATCGCCTTGGCACCACCATGGAATCTCTTGATCTTACCCATATCGTCCAGAGCTATCAAATCTCTTCTTATAGTAGATTCTGACGCTCCCGTGATCTCCGTGAACTCTGCAACTGTCATAGACTTTCTCTCTTTCAGTGCATCTAAAATCGCTGTGTATCTATCCTCGGTCATCATAATAATTGCCTCCTGCCTTTTAAGTATGTCTCCTGTATATGTGTTTTCGTGTTTGTGTATTTTCTTTTTTCGTGGCTTTTCAGAATGCATATATCTGCATCCGGTGCTTTTAACTTTTCTTTAGGATAACATATTTTTTGACTGTTTTCAATTATTTGTGATTGTTTCAAGGTGATTTTTACTTGATTTCAGTCACTTTCAATCAATCTATATGCATAATATCATCGTAAATGAAGATTGTCAATCATTATTCTGCATATTTTTGAAGATTTCTGAATTATTTTGATTGTTTTTGACTATTTGCAGGTTTGGTACTCGTTTTGCAGCTTCCAACACACAAAAATAAGACACAGACCAAATCTGATCCGTGCCTTACTCTGCGTTATCAATCTATGATTATTCTGCCACATCCGCAGGATTGACATGCACCATCACATGCTTTACCTTTGGAAAATTCTTCTCTATTCCCTCATGGACCTCTTCCGCTATCTCATGCGCATGTCTTAATGTATATGAACCGTTTACACCTATCTCCACATCTACATATATTTTGTTGCCAAATATCCTTGTGTGAAGAAGATCAACACTGAGAACTTCTTTCTGGGCGAGCACAAAATCCCTCATCTCTTTCTCTGTCTCTTCATCGCATGAGTGATCCACCATCTTATCCATGGCATCCTTGAAGATATCGTATGCCGCCTTAGCTATGAATACAAAGATAACAATACTTGCAATGGAATCCATAACCGGGAATCCCATCATCGCACCACCGATACCGACAAGCGCGCCGACCGATGACAGCGCATCTGATCGGTGATGCCATGCATCTGCCATAAGTGCGCTTGAATCTATCTTCTTCGCATAGTGTCTTGTGTACCAGTACATTATCTCCTTTGTGACAATGGATACAACAGCCGCCACCAGTGCCAGCATCCCCGGTTTCTGCAGGCTTTGGTAATTGCCACCGATTATGTCCTTAACCGCCTGCGAGCCGATCTTGATACCGGTATACAGCAGCACTATAGACAACACGATCGCTGCCACACACTCAAGCCTCTCATGGCCGTAAGGATGCTCCTTGTCGGATTCCTTCGACGCTAGTTTTACTCCAATTATCACTATTATGGTGCTGAACACGTCTGATGCTGAATGTACCGCATCACTTATCATTGCATTTGAATGTGCAAATATTCCCGCAAATAATTTGAATACTGACAACAGTACGTTCTGTACTATCGTTATAAACGATACTTTATTTGCAACCTTTTTAAACTCATCCTCTGATACGGCAGATGCCGCCATCGTGTTTATTTTGTTTGCGCTTTCCATATAATCAGCCATCCTTTCCTAATGAACACCAGTCTATTGATAATCACCTTAATCAAAAGACCGATGCTGTGCGATCAATAAATTTCAGAAAGCTCTTATCACTAAATATATGTGGGAGATTTTATAGAATGTCTAAAAGAGTATAAAAAAACACCCACGACTCAGTATTAGTAACTACTGTCCCGTGGATGTAAAGATTCCACTGCCATGATGGCCCGACTCCTTGGCTTACACCAATGGTCTGCTCAGTTTGTACTGTAGATTTATATGCAGTGCAAAGAGTTAATTTAGGTTACCATCTATGGCAGTCTATGTCAATATTTATTTTCAGATCAAAACTCTTTTTCAAAACTGAACTTAATATCCTTGAGATCAAGTCCATTCGATTTCACATACAGTCGGAGCACATTGAATCTGCCGTAAAATTTGACCTCTTTCCTGATCACAACATCCTTGCCGTCAGTTCCGTTAAATGTGAAGTTGCTCACAGGGAATCCGTTGAAAAACAGGGTACACGGCAGCTGGGCAAGCTTTTCGAGTGTCGAGCTTCCCCTCAGGCTCACCTCATACTCTCCCGGATGTTCAACATCAAGGGCTATGACATAATTCGTGTCGGCGGTGCTGGCCTTCTCTGTCAGATCTATAAGTATATCTCTGTCGACATTGATGTATTCCACATCATCAATTGAAAAATCGTCCGCCTGCTTTGGACGGTTTATTATCTCTACCTCTACAGGCTCTCCCACAAGACGCTTAAATGCATTCGTATTCATGGCAAAGTTACACACATTCTTTGCAATTCTCTGAAGCTCAGCTCTCAATATACGTCCGTCCTGAAGTGCCTCTATGACATTATCTCCGCCCATGTTCTTCGAGCCGTCCGGGCAGCACATATACATGTCATTCTGTGCCTGTATCATAGTCGCAAAGTCATTTGCATCCGGCTCCATACCCCTGCGGTTGATGGATGCCCACCAATCTGTCATGACCACGCCTGTAAATCCCCACTCATTTCTGAGTATCGTGGTATTCAGATCATAACTTCCTGCGGTGTAGAGACCATTTACCAGACCATATGTTGTCATAACAGAGTCGGCATATCCCGACTTGACAGCTATCTCAAATCCCTTCAGGTATATCTCCCTGAGTGCCCTCTGGGAGATGACCGAGTCCGTCGTATGGCGGTGATACTCCTGATTATTTCCGCAGAAATGCTTGATCGTTCCGGACACGCCGCTGGACTTAAGTCCCTCTAACTGTGCAGTTGCAATGGAACCCGTAAGGTATGGATCCTCGGAGAAATACTCAAAGTTTCGTCCATTAAGCGGGTGACGGTGGATATTCATTCCCGGTCCAAGAAGAACCTCAACCTTATTTGCTGTCATCTCAAGTCCGAGAAGTGCATACAGTCTGGTGTTCAATTCTTTGTTAAATGAACATCCGCACAGAGTGCCATTTGGAAGTGAGAATGCCTTCATACCTGAGTCGAGTCTCATTCCCGATGGTCCGTCATCACAGCACACCGACGGAATCTTATGTGCGATCAAATTTGGCGATACCCCGGCAAATGCTGACGCTGTTCCCGCCGTCACAAGAGAACTTCCCATTCCCTCGCCGCGGACAAAGCATGCCAGATCCTCATCATCAAACTGCGCTATGAACTCATCCATGGTGGCCCTGCCTTCCCTTACATCAAGAAGCGTAATTCCCTTGTCACCGGTAACCGGTATCTCCTCCGGCAGTTCCTGCTCTCTCCTGTCATACATATCAACAGTGACTAGAGGTGTCTCCTCATACTCTATAAGCATCCTGCCGTTCTCATCACAGAATGGTTTCATGCGGTCAAACTTCTCATAAGGTGCAAGTGCCTCCTGAAGCTTCTGAAGCTCCACAGTCTCGGCAAGCTCAAAGAACAGACACTCTGTTGTATTTCTTATGCTGTTTCCTACATGGATAGTGTAGTCTCCAGCTTCAAGCACATAACAGTTTCTATGGCCCGTGACTCCCGAATCGTCAAATGATGCCATACGGTCAAGCGGAATCTCAAACTTCAACTCATCGCTGAGTCCCGGAACAAGCTCCTTTGTCTTTGCAAAATCAATGAGTACTCTGGATGGCTTGCCAAGCCTGCCCTGTGGCATCTCACCGTACACCTGGACAACCTCCTTGCCAAGTCTCTTTCCTGTATTTGTGACTTTGACACAGATATTCGCCACACCTTTTTCAAAATCCATGCTTGCATGCTTTACACCGATTTTGAAGTCTGTGTATGACAATCCATATCCAAACGGATATCTGACCTTATCCTTTGCAAATGTCTCAAAGTAACGGTATCCCACATAGATATCCTCAGCGTAGAAGTTTCTCTCTTCGCCGCCGAAATTGTCATACGCAGGATAATCCTTGATATCGTAGGCTATCGTGTCTGTGAGTTTTCCTGAAGGGCTGACATCTCCTACGAGGACATCAGCCACTCCATATCCTCCGACCATTCCACCCTGCCATACATACATGCAGGCATCCGGGGAAATCGTGTCAAGAAATGACATATCTATAAGACCGCCGACATTCAAGAGAACGACCATCTTCTGGAAATTCTCTCTGACAAGTCTAAGCATATCTGTCTCTATATCAGTGAGCATAAATGCTCCTTTTTCAAGTGTATTGTCCTTGTCCTCACCAGCTGTTCTTGCAATTATCACTATGGCTGAATTCGACTCGCCGGCAGCCTCCTGCACGAGCTCATCTGTAACCGGCATCTCCGCCTGTGACCACGGCTCCTGTCCCCAGCCAAGTCCCAACTCCACAGGATGTTCCTTATCCCATGCGGCATAAGTCTCTGCCAATTTCTGATTGACATTCACATCCTTGCACTCATTAAGTGCATCAAGGATTCCTACCACTCTGGCAACATTCACCATGCCGCCCGAACCGGTTCCACTCTTATAATAATGGTTCTGCATACGTCCAAATACAGAAACCGTCTCTCCCTGCTTAAGTGGCAGAGCTTTGTTGTCGTTCTTTAACAGAACCAGTCCCTCTGCAGCCATCTCACGGGCTGTCTTCTCATATACTGCCCAGTCAAGTACTCTATCTTCCATGTATTTAACCTCCGTTGGGTATTTCAAACTTTTTGTGTTTTTCTTGCAATTTATATTTTACAGTCAGTTTCGTTTATTTGATATGGAAAAGTTGTTTTATTGCATTACCTGATGACATAACTTTTCTACTGCTTTACATATCTCTGGTTTCTGCTGTTAGGTTTATCAGGCAATGTCATCTTTATCAGTCCAAGCTCCATCGCCGGATTTATATAATTGTTTCTAAGGGTCTCTTTGGACTTAAGCCCCAACGCCTCCATTATGGAATTCGACGTATACGGAACATCATATTCCATGACCGCCAGCATCCGCTTCACATACTCTGAAACTTCAGAATTTGATCTGTTTACCTGCAAGATGACTTCATCCAAAATCTGATTTATCATATTGAGCATGAATTCTATAAATATGTCCGAGTTGCCTTTTGTATGACATACCGCTATCGCATCATAATATTCATTCTGAAACCGCTCAATCTGGCTCTCCAGCGGTATATATTCAAATACGCTTCTCCACCTATATAAGAGAACTGTATGCCACAATCTTGCCATTCTTCCATTTCCATCTGCAAATGGGTGAATAAACACAAACTCATAATGAAATATTGCAGATAAAATAAGTGGGTGAATAACTCCCTCATCGCCTTTTCGGAATATACCGGACTCGCGGGCGGTTCTGTACGTCAATATTCCATGAATCCTTTTCAGGTCTGATATACTTGTCGGATCTATTTCGGGGATCTTCTCATAGGCTACGTATGCATTTTGCACTTCCTGTATTTCCTTTTGATCGTCAAGAACCAGATGTCCATTTATTACATCTCTGACATCATTCAATGATAACGAATTTGCCTCTATCTTTAGCGAAGAATGAATTGATCTTATTCTGTTGTTTCTGCGCAAATGTGGTTTTGACTCCAGCTCTTTATGACTGGTAATCCTTCCAACTTTTTCAGATATCTCTGAAACAAGTTCAAGCATTTTATTTGAGATCGTATATAGTGGTATATAACCGCTCATCAGCTCACCTCAATCTTGCTTATTATCTTACCAATTTATTGTGGGATTTTCAATGATGTTTATATACATATCGCAAGATCCCAATGTAGGAATTTGAAGAATCAACGCAAACAACGATAAGCATTAATAAAAAACTACTCTACAAAGCATTGCTTTGCAGAGTAGTTTGTCTACAGTCTGAGACTAAATTTTCTAGACTTTCCCCTATTTTTTATATGGCATAAAAATTATTTAACTTTTATCTTCTTTATACCACTATAACTTCCATATATTTTCTGTGATCCTACGATCTTATAACTTCTCACCCTTACATAATAGATTTTACCAGTCCGCTTCTTAGTTAATGTCACTCTATACTTCGAGTACGGCTTTATTGTATATGTATTTACAGACTTTTTAAATTTGCTATCAAGAGCTGTTTGAATCTCATAGCCACTTACCTTTGTATCTTTAACATACTTAACATATATGCTTGACTTTTTCTGTGATTTGATTCCCTTTATTGCCTGTATCTTAGGCTTTACAACCACTGTTACCTTCTTTGTTGCGGCCTTATATGCGGTCGTCGCTGCTACATAAATGGAAACAGTCACCTTACCTGTATTTTTAACAATCATTTTTCCAGTCTTATCAATCGAAACTACATTGTTATTAGAAGACTTGTATGATATTTTTCCATTTCCATTTGTCTTTGCCTTTATGGTAACAGACTTTCCGCCATATACCAAAGTATAATTTGCAGCATTCGTTGTTATTGTCTGTGTCTTTTTAACTACAGGCTTTTTGGTTATCTCAAAAACACATGTTGCTGTACCTGCATAATAATCCTCTGTCTCTGCAACATATGCCTTAATTATATACTTTCCTTCATTAGATGGTACAGTATTTGAATACTTGTTACTTCCTACTTTAGAATATGTATATGTAACTTTACCCTTTCCATCATTTCCTGTAAGAACTGGAGAAGATGGGCGATCACCAACATGCCAGCCCGCCATCATCAAAACAAGATTATTGAGTGACTTTTTCGTTACAGGCTGTAAACTACTATATTTATCTGTAATTGTAAACTTACAGGTTGCAACTCCACCATAATATTCATCAGTCTCTGCAACAACAGCTTTTATTATATATGTTCCCGCCTTTGTTGGTATAGCACTTGTGTACTCTGTACTTCCAACTGATGCATAGCTATATATTACTGCGCCATTGCCCAAATTGCCTGTCAAAATTGGTGTTGATGCATTTTCGCTTATATCCCAATCGTCAAGTATTAATACTAAGTTATCCAATAATTTTTTGACTACCGGAGCTGGCTTACTATTGTTATCCGTTATTGTGAACGTACATGTTGCCACTCCAGCGCAATATCTATCAGTCCCTGCTACCTCTGCCTTTACAGTATATGTTCCTGCTTTTGTCGGAAATTCTGCTGTGAAAACATCGCTTCCCTCTGGTGCATATGTATATGTTACCGCACCATTACCATCATTTCCAAGTAATACTGGCTGTGATGCCGTTCCGCTCAAATCCCAATCAGACATTTTAACTGCAAGATTACTTAATATTCTTTTTGTCGCAATGGTCAAGATATTACTTCTACATCCAGTATAAATTTCGTTCTTATTTTCATATGTACATATACCATATGCTTCTACCAAATAAGTATATGTAGTATTCTGTTTTAAACCAGATATAACACAAGAGGTTGTTGAACCATTTGCTATATCCTTCACCTTTGAATATGTATCATCATTCTGATTATACAAATAAATATTATATCCATCTGCTCCTCTTACTGAATCCCATGATATGTTTACACTATCAGCAGAATACTTTACAAGTGATGCATTTGTAGAATCAAGATACAAGCCATGACATTCGGCACCTGATGCACCTAAACAATAATCATTTGCTGCATTAACCCTGTACTCATATGTTATTCCTGATATACAATTTTTATCTTCGTATGTATCTATGTCTTCTCCTGAAACAACTGCTATTCTAGAATAGTCACTGTCCGTTGCCTTCTTACGATACACTTCGTATTTTGTTGCACCTGACACGGTATCCCATGATAACCGGAAACCGCCCTGTATTGTTGTCAGACCGAGAGCATTACAAGTATCAAGGCTTGTTGCCACCTTCTTTATTGTGAATTTCTGAGCTGAACTCTCATTTTTTTCATACAACCACACATTTGTACCATCTGCCGAGCCATTGCTATCTATATCAAGTACCGCATCTCCACATGATGCGTTTATAAAATAAGCACCTTCTGCTCCTCTCACAAACCACTTTTGCGCAGTCGTATTATTTCTTGTATATACTCCTACATTCGTTTCATTTTCCTGTCCCCAATTAGTATCATCAAGAGCTTTATCAGAAGCATTGTTTATTATTTCATATGATCCGCTTTCTCTCTTTCTAAAATGCCAAAGCTGATTTTTCTGTCCCGAGGCGGTTCTTATTGTCACATTGTCATCGCTATCGGCTGTCAAATACTTACCATTTCCTGTATTGATTATATTTGCGTAAAAGTCATCTCCTAAGTTAACTATCGAACTATCATATCCATATGTACTTACTGTCTTCACTGCTTTCTTCTGACGATGCTCTTTATCATTATAAGGTATTGCATATATATCAATTCTATAATGTCCTTCTTTCGGAATTGTAAATTGATAACTATTTGCATTTACATCTCCGTTTGAACCTGTTGCTCCACCGATGCACTCTTCCCCAGTATCAGTATTGGTGATGATTAACCAATAATGTAAGAAATCACTCTGACTGCTCGTTTTATTCCACGTAATATTTATTTTATCTCCAACTATGTAACACTCTCTGTTTGTTGTAATCGTTGGAGTTGTCATTTCTCCTGAAGCCCCACTCAAAGCACTTATGTGTAATACTCTTGCACCAACATCACACCCATTACTCCATGTGTGTGGATCACACCATTTTCCAAACGCTCTAGGAGTATTATTTCTAGCTCCGTTATGTGCGTAATAGGTTGCATAACCACTACTATTATATCCTCCACAAATCATTATATGTGGTCTGTATGTATGCGTATTACACCACTCTATTACAACATCTCCAGCCGCAAGAATATCTCCATCCAGACTTTTTGTCGCCTGTCCAGATGAATCAAGCTTTAAAATCTGTCCTTGTACTCCAGTTGCATTTGATACTGCATTATAACAATTTGTCGTTATTGTCTCAGTATTTATTGATATACCACCAGCCTGTACACACCGAGAAACAAATTCAGCGCATAATCCTACACCATCATTCCAATGACTTGCTGCATATTGTAACGCTGCTTCAGCGTTATATCCAGCAGCCTCTACTTTATCAGCTTT